>CBQWHS010000281.1:0-5854 GCA_967728665.1 uncultured Chryseosolibacter sp.
CTAAGAAAAAACTATCCAGTTGATATGAGCCAACGGAACGTTGAAGGACAGAATGCGGAGCGTGAAGTGCGAAGCGATGGGAGTAATAGCAAATTCTATCGCCATAAAAATCGACACGCAGTCATTCCCGGGATCGAACGATATCCAATAGACTAGGGAATCAAAGTTTAAGCTCAGCATCGGAGCATTCATTTCCGCGCATTTTCCATTTATCAATCCCGCAGCAAAATTTGACAGTACATGCTGGGATAAAAGAGAATTCCGGAGCGCAAACCTCGTTTGAATTATACAGCATTCTTAACGAGTTTCAAACATATCTCGCGACCGACTCGCTATCGAGCAGGATTCAATTTGTGTTTATATCATTAACAAATACGAGGGATACAGAACCGGTGCTGGTTAGCAGAAACTTCTTTCAACTTATTGCGCTGGTTTCCGCTTTGTATAATAATTGCTTTGGAACGCGGTCAAGGCCGAAAGTATTCTGTGGGGCGCTATCAGCATGAACGCTTTAGTTCCATTAACCCTAAGCCCGGAAAATCTGAACACGATCTAAATGAAACTTATTTATCATAGGACTTGTCTTCGGAGGCCTCTATCAAGATAGATTGTAGGCTTAGGCCAAACTATGATATCTCTTTCATGGTTTACCCAATGCTTTTAAATGTCGAGTATGCGCGCGGATTGCTTCAAAAAATGTTCTCTTCGTTTTGTAGGGAAGATTAAATTCGATCGCTGTACTTTTTACGATCGGCGCGATTTTGGGATAATGAACATGACAGATGTTGGGAAACAGGTGATGTTCGATCTGAAAGTTGAGCCCACCTACATACCAGGTGAACCAATTGCTGTTGTTGGCAAAGTTTGTTGTTGTCTTCAACTGATGCACGGCCCAGTTCGTTTCCATATTCCTGTTGTGGTCAGGCAGAGGGTATTCCGTTCCTTCAACAACATGCGCAGGCTGAAAGATTACCGCAAGCAAAAATCCCGCGATGTACTGCATGATAAAAATACCAAGCAGCACTTGCTGCCACGTAAGGTCGGTGACCAACAGAGGCAACACAAATATATACCCGATGTAAAGGCACTTCGATGCGATGAGAATAAACCATTCCCTCCTGATGCTTGCATTTTGTTTTTTGGCGAGGCCACTTCTGTCATAACGCACTATCCGAATAAAGTCTTTTGAAACGAGCCAGACAATCGTCATTAATCCATACAAAAGCCATGCATAAATGAATTGATAACGATGGATCGGTTTCCATTTCGTTTCAGGTGAAAAGCGCAAAACACCTCGCGGGCTGATGTCTTCGTCTTCATCATGAATATTAGTAAAAGAGTGATGAAGCACGTTATGCTGCATTTTCCAATTGAAGGCATTGGCACCAACCAGGTTCAGCGAGTAGCCTAACAGATTATTGACCCAAGCTTTTTTTGAATAGGCACCGTGATTGGCATCATGCATCACAGAAAGACCAATCCCGCCAAGGCCGAAGCCCATGATGACAACCGATATCAATAGCCCCGCAATGCTCGCGACTGTTTCAGTCACGATGAGCCCGTAGGGAATGAAGTAGAGCACAAACATGAAAATCGTTTTAATGATCATTTCCCGTGTTGCCTGTCGCGGAATGTTGTTTTCTTTAAAGTACTGGTTCACCCGGAAGTTTAAGGTTGTAACAAAATCGCGTGATGTGGTTGAAAAAGTAATCTGCCTGGCCGTTGTCATCTCGTAGTTGAAACTTGTATTAGTCGGAGGATTAAAAAATTATCTGGTATTCAATCGCGCGATGGCGCGCAGTTTAGTCTCTTCTTTGATCCAGATCTTACTTTTCTCAAAGTCGATGTATTTCTTCTGCTTTAGCCGGGCAAGTGTACGGAACACAGACTCAACCGATGCCCCTATGATGTTCGCAAGTTCTTCTTTGGTAACATAAAAGTTTAATGCTCCATCTGCATCGGTGCCTAACATGCAGTGGATTCGCGTCAATGCTGCTGCTGTACGTTGCAAAGTAGACTTGGACCGCAAGTCCGAGATGACATCGTTGAGGCGTTTGTAATCTTCGCCAACTTTCGCGCAAAGTTTTGCATCAATTGAGAGTTTGTTCACTTTGATTCTTTGGATAACGGATTTTGGAATGAAACAAATCTCTGTGTCCGTTAGGCAGGTGGCACTGTAGAAGTTTGTTGGCGAAATGATAGAATGGTGTCCAAGCATCCCGGCATTTGCATAAAGATCCACCGTCACACTTTCGCCATTGGCAGTGTCAAGTCCAACTTTCACAACGCCACTGCGGATGCAGAAGAAGCCCTGACTGCTTGCACCCTGCTGGAACAAATGTTGACCTTTTTTTAGATTCATGGAGACAGCATTCTCCATCACTGCACATCTCTCGTGTTTGTCAAGCTCGTTCAACAAACTTGATTTTAAAGACGGGCACTCCCCGCTACAACAATTCTTGCTCATACTTGTCTATCACTCCGCTATCAGTCCGGTCTTATTAAAAAGTTCAATTTGCGACAACGGCTCATCTTCGCCTATGCTTTTTCTTCGGTATTAATGGTCTGAAAGTCGGTTCTAACAACTTTTACATTACCTGTCTGATTGGAGAATATTCTCGAAAAATTTTAATCACAATTTTAACATGGATTGGCCAATGTGCGCAAGGTCATGAATTTTAAGGACAGCCTTCTCTCCATCCAAAGTTGGAAACAAGCGAATCTGCTGCATTTTCAAATCAAGACACTGTCAGATGAAAGTATCAGGTATGTCAAAAATCATAGTGATCAGTGTCACCCAAACGTTTATTGCCTTGTCAATTCGCATAGTTTTACCGCACCACCACTGATTGCTGAAATTGTATCGGAAGCCTGAAACATACTGTTATAATGAGCTGATTCGCCAGCTTCCGCACGTTTTGTATTCAAGCGTAGTTGGGCAGCACTGCACATTAACCTCGGTCAGCGAGCAGTGCCAGGAGTGGCTAGGATACACGCCTGAAGAGTTGCTTGGTTCCGATACGAATTGTTGCAAGTGCCTCATTCACCCGGAGGACATTGAAGCAGTTTCAAGAACAAGAAGGATATCGCTGGGCAACCAATTATTGAATACGATGGAGTATCGACTTGTGGACAAGAACGGAAACATCATAACAGTGGTGGACCGATGGATCTCGTATCGCTCTATCAGTGATGACCGTTGGACAGTTGAAGGCGAGCTGACCCGGGTAACAGGAGGAGAAGTCAAAAGCCGTTTGCTCCATCAATTAAAGGCTTACCGCGATGCTGTGGATGTAAACCTTATCTCGTCGATCACGGATACATCGGGCAAGATCATTTACGCCAATGAAAACTTCTGTAAGATTTCAAAATATAATGTGACAGAACTCATCGGGCAGAACCACCGGATTATTTGTTCTGGCTACCATCCGAAGAGTTTTTACGCCAATATGTGGAAAACAATTTCGAGTGGAAAGGTATGGCAGGACGAAATTTTGAATCGCGCAAAAGACGGAAGCCTCTATTGGGTTGACACTGTCATCATGCCCATTTTTGACGATCAAAAGCGTATCGAAAAATATCTATCGCTTCGAATGCTGATCACGGACCGCAAGCGATCTGAGGAACAAAGAGGCCGGTACACGCAGTCACTTGAGAAAATTGCGTTTATGGTTGCGCATGAAATTCGCGGACCGCTGTGCAGCATACTGGGCTTGGCTCATCTCATTGCAAATCATGACCTCACTCAGCAGGAAGCTGCCGTAGCCATTGGACATCTGACCGATGTTTCTCTGAAGATGAATGAGATTACACAAAGGCTCTCTCAATTTGTTTTTGAAAATGAGATCCAGTTGAGCGAAGCGTTGTATGCAGACAAAATTCAGAACGGCAAAGATTACATAAACAGAATTCAATGATGCTGAAGTATAGCCTGGTAAGCAAGCAGAAGCTTGCAGACATAACCCGGAGAATGGAAAGCGCTGAAGCGGAATTACGCGCTGTTTTGGAACAGGTAAACGCGATCAAATCAGGTGACCTGCAGAGTCACAACTATACGGTCGATACGGAACTCCTGAAGTCACTCGAATCGATGAGGCAGCAAATGCTCAAGCTGCAGATGGAGGAACAACAACGAACGTGGACCAACGAAGGCATCGCGAAGTTCTCCGATCTGATTCGCGTTCATCAGCATGACCACAAAATCTTTTATGATAAGCTTATCGGCAACCTAGTTAACTACCTCGGTGCGAACCAAGGGCAGATCTACGTGACGCGAAACGAAAAATCGGTATACCTTGAAGTTGTCGGATGTTATGCGTACGGCAAGAAAAAATTTGTCACGAACAAGG
This sequence comes from uncultured Chryseosolibacter sp., assembly GCA_967728665.1. Lineage (GTDB taxonomy): Bacteria > Bacteroidota > Bacteroidia > Cytophagales > Cyclobacteriaceae > Chryseosolibacter. Next base: position 4,350 of record CBQWHS010000281.1, read on the forward strand.
TTGAATGCGGTGAAGGCCTGGTCGGTCAATGCCATCTCGAGCAAGACGTCATATTGTTGAAAGAGGTTCCGGAGAATTACGTTCGGATTACCTCTGGACTGGGAGAGGCGCTACCTCGCTGCGTTATTCTCGTTCCGTTGTTGTCGGAGAATACAACAGTAGGTGTCATCGAGCTCGCCTCTTTCCGGATGTTCGAGGAATTTGAAATTCAATTTATCAGGAAGATTGCTGAAGGCATTGCATCCACAGTAGTCAATATGGGTGTGTCTGAGAAAACGAACCTGTTGCTGCGCGAAAGCCAGGCGCAGGCCGAGCAGTTGAAGACGCAGGAGGAAGAGATGCGGCAGAACATGGAAGAGCTTACTGCGACGCAGGAAGAAATGAAGCGCGTGCAGATGGAGGTACTTGCACAGACGAACATTATCAATAGTGTTGCGATCGTGTCACGAACAGACCGCCAGGGAAATATTACCTACATGAATGATGAGTTTTGCAAATGGGCAAAGTACTCGCGCGAGGAACTCATGGGTAAAAATCACAGGATACTGAAATCTCGTCATCAGCCGGATGAAATTTTCAAGGAATTGTGGCAGACGATTAGCAGCGGAAGAATCTGGCGTGGCGAAATCAAGAACAGAGCGAAGGACGGAACTTATTATTGGGTGGACGCCATCATCGCTCCGATCCTTGACGAGGATGGAAAGCCCAAGGAATACATCGCGCAACGCTTCGTCATCAACGACAAAAAGGAACGTGAAGAGCAATTGATGCGGAACCAAAAGAACCTGGAAGAAAGTGAGGAGGCCATCACTACTATTTTGAATAATAGTCCCTTTGGTATTATTCGTATGAATGCGGAAGGTGAATTCCAGTTTTTGAATAAGCAGATGGAAAACATGCTGGGCGCTACAGCAGGACCAGCAATCAGGTATCAAACCGTGTTCAAAGTTTTGCCGCTGGAAAAGATCAAACAAGGCGACAAAAAAAGAGCGAAGATATTTCCGGCGATTGGGAAACCTTTCATGGCGGAGGTGATCGTTACCGATTTAAAGGGAGAACTCCTGTTATTCGTTCGTGATGTGATGAATGAAATACATAAGGAGCAGGAATTAGTAAAAAGCCTAGAACAGGCGGAGGTCCTAAAAAATGAGCTTCTACAAAAAGAGAATGAATACAAAAAACAATTGGGTCTGGTCTAACTTTTAATCAATTTATAAATGGCACAAATCAGGGGTAAGTTTATTACGCTCACAGGGATGCTCGCATCCAGCTCGAAAGAATCAATAGAAAAAATCGATTACTATCTAGTAGAACAAACCGGGTTGACACACCTGGAGCTTGATCCGGAGGAATTTTATGAGACTTTCATCTGGAATGAAGTAATGAACATTTATGCGCAGGTTTACCCTGATCCGAAAAAGGCTAGTATTGATTTTGGGAAGAGAGTATATCCTACCATAAAGCGCACTGCAGGATTTCCTGCACATCTTAAAACGCCAAAAGAC
>CBQWHS010000282.1:0-5845 GCA_967728665.1 uncultured Chryseosolibacter sp.
CTCATTAACTATCTTTTAATGGACAAGTAATCTGCTTTCCTGGTTTGAGCTTATTGTGTTGCCTATGGCGATGAGATCCTCATGCGTCAGCGATGAATAAAATCGCAATGAAAAGGAGAATTATGATCGATCTTCGCGTCAAATGAAAATGGTTCAGTTGGGGTAAAAATAACAAAGAATTTCAGATTTCTGAGGGACCGAAATCCAGCCGTTGGTTGTTATCAAATTTTCGAATTTTAGTAAATAACGGCACAGGAGGCTGTAAAGTCCACTCACTGGGCAATCATTCATCGCAACTTTTGATTTATGACTCCAGCTTTTTAACTTCATAACCAAGACACAAAAATTATGGAAGATAAAGAACAAGCAAAAGAAGGGCGCAACGAAAAAACGTTTAAAAGCTTCGGAAAGAAGGTTGACGATTTTGTAGTGGAATTAAACGATGCAGGCGAAAAGCTTCAAAAGGAATTTCAGGAAAGGTTTGAAGAATTGAAAACCACGGGCGAGCGTTTGAAAAAAGAAGCCGAAAATTCAGACCGATGGAAAGAAGTCGAACTAAGTTTAAAGCGTGCTGGTGACGAACTCGGGAAAGCATTCAAAGCCGCGTTCTCAAGAAATAAAACGGAAGGCAAATAAAAAAAGAAGAGACTGTTGGAAATCCAACAGCCTCATTCTCGACTAAACAAAATAATTTATCTTATTAGTTGATATTAACTTTTCTGTTACCTGTGCCATAGTTGATGTCAACTGTGTAAGTCTTTCCAGGTTGAACTGATGAAACGAACGTTGGCAAACTTGGAGCAACAGCAGGGCCTTGGTTGAGATTACGCAGATAACCACTGCCACCGCTCCTGATACTGTATCCGCCACCCCACTGATATTCATTCGTGTTAATATTGTTAGCATTTGTCAACAGAAAGGTTGCTCCGGTTCCAGGAGCACTCGCAACTGCCGGAAGAATAGTACCGGTATAGTTAGTATTGTAACCGTCTCCATAATCTGATGGTGTAATTCCGCTGATTTCACCAGTTGTAGGATTAATTTGATTGATTGCAATTGTTGCAACCGCTTTCACAGGTTTCACTGTTGTAACCAGCGATGATGGCTTTGCGCTTGAAAAATAAGAAGTTCGTAAAGTCCTTGCCGGGTCTTTCCGTATAACTCGACTTGCCGAAAGAGTAAGCTGATCGAGCAATTGAACTACACTGGATTCTTGAATACCAGAAGCCGAATAAACATCCACCAGACCAGCAGAGAAAGAATTCTGACCTGGAGTTGATGGATAAAGAATAGTCACTGCTGACGGCATAATCAAATAATCTGTAGCAACTGAATTATTCGGATTAATCGTCCATTGTACACCAAAATCAGTGATTTCGAAATCAGCATGTTTTGCATCACCGTTAGTTAATCCACCGCCTGAGAAAGTGAATGTCGGTTTTGATGTGAATCCGGTTCCTCCGTTATCAATTGAGACGCTGGCTAATTCAGTTTTGAAAACTGCTGAAACTTGAGCTCCGGATCCCCCTGTACCTGTAACAGTTGTTTTCAAACCAGTGACTCCAGATTCGATAACAGCTTGATTGTTAACTGAAAAACCATAGCCATTGGCAAACGTGAGATCAATTGTGGCAGGAAGACCGCCATTAACAGACTGTACTGAGAATTGGCCCACCAATACATCGGACCCATCGGCAAGTGTTTTATAGATATTAATTTGCATTCCACCCACGTAATTACTTCCGGCACTATTGACTGTTATCGCAGAAACGTATGTGCGCATATATGCTGTTGCTTTAGCACCAGTTCCGCCACCTCCGCTGATCGCAATTGTTGGTACCGCTCCGCTACTATACTCTCCTCGATCTGTGATCTTAAAATAGACACTGTTGTTGTACGAATTTTGTGCAGAAGAATACACGCTGGTAGGAATCGATCTCGGCACTTCAACAAAATCGAATGCTAAGCCTGTGCCGGCTGCTGGAGGCTCTGGGAACACCACTTTTGCTCCAACTACTGTTGGAACAGTTGTTCCATACCCAGCAGGTGCCTGAGGTCCCCAACTTGTTGGAACATCACGATACTCCGGGCCGTTTGGAAGAGTGATTGCAGTGCCTGTGCCGTTATCATATCCATTTACTGCGATTTTTGCCGTTCCCTCAATGTTTGGAATTAATAAAGAGATGTTTGATCCTGTTGCTGTCGCAGGAACTGTCATTGAGTAGTCACCGTTCGCTGCAACAGTTGCAACGCCTAGACTGCTGTTATCCGCAAGTTGATAGGCAAGGATAAAAGAGGAGTTAGCCGTAGGAGCAACAGCAAGGTTCGAAAGGTTTGCCCTGATCACAATATTGCTTGGAACTTCCGCAGTGAGGTTTGTCAAATCAGTTTGAATTAAAACTTTTCCTTTGATAGTGGCCGTGGAACCTTCACTTGGCGTTGCTGAAAACATTTGCACTGCAGCTTCCTGAAATACTTTAGCAGGAGGCAAATAGTTTACAACGTTATTTCCAGTGTTAGGATTCTCGACCCATATTTCACGGGGTGCGGCTGGGACTCCGAAGTCAACAATTGCTGTAGCAGAAATAAATCCGGTTTTTGATAAAGTCATGGTTCCAGAACCGATTACAACTTTATCAAACACAACGGTTCCTGTAGCATCTGTTGTACCAGTAACAACCGCTTGGGTTGCGCCTTCTCTGCCCGATGATAGTGAGGCTTTTGGCGTAGTGTTGATGCTGACAGTAACTCCAGCAAGTGGATTATTATTTTCACGAACAAGCAAAGTCACAGCCATCAAATCGCCAGCTGTATTTGCTGCGGCGATAAATTCTTTAACAGCTTCCTGGCTTGTTGAGTCAAGCGCAGCTTTATCTCTGCTCCTTGAAATTGAGTCCTCTTTCAGCTTGAGTTCGCTTTGAAGTTTCAAAAAATCTTCCTCGTTGAAATCATCCTTGCAGGACAACACGGTGAGGAACACCGCTGATGAAATAAATAGTGAAAGGAATAATCGTTTCATTTTGATTATGGTTAAAATTTAAAAATTGAATAAAGACTTAGAATGTGAATACAGACATGGAGAAATTAAGGCTAACAGTTGATGAGAAGAGCTTGCCACCTGTGCCCGGGGTGCCTATATAACCGGAATTATTATAGGAATAGTGGTAATCTTGCGGAGATGTAAACCGGAGTTGGTTTATGTTATTTAAACCTTTACGGTAGCGTACATCAAAAGAAAATGTTCTTGTACCAACTTTGAAATCCATACCCAACCCTGCATAAAAGCTCCACTGATTACGCTTATAATTATCGGTAACATTTTCTCTTTGGTAAGAGACATCGATATAATCATAGGTAGTTGAATTTCCGTTATCCTCTATGAATTGATAACGCTTGGTATGTATTTCTTGCGCCGACATGGTCATCGCATAGCTCAGGCCCAGAATGAATTTAGGCTTGATAGTTTCTTCTGTAAATTCTGGAAGAGACAACTCCACCAAAAGCGGAATCTCCAGGTTATGAAATTTAATGTTCGGATTAATGAATGTAACTGAATACAAGTCCGCGCCAATCTCATCGTAATAGCGAGCGTAATCAGGACGGGCACCACCTTGCTGTGAATATTGCGGCTCAAACCTAACAGTAAGAAATGACAAAGGTTGATATGCGGCATAAGCACCAAGAGATGCACCGACACTCGTACCTGGCTGACGGAACTGATTCAGATTTAATCCTGTCTTTGCTCCAACAGTGATCTGAGCGAACGATGTTAGCGCTGACGTTATTAAGAGAAGAACTACTACTTTGATTTTTGTCGTGATCATATATTTGTTGTGATAAGTTTCGCGATTTGCCGATGCTTGATTAGTTGAGTTTGTCCGCCATTGATGGAAGGCAAAACTGCGGTGAAGGTGATAAGGTCGTGAGTCTGACTTTTAGTGGACATCGATTTTCGATTCGAACCGCAAAACAGTTCAATAGAGGAGATAAAATCGAATTGGATGGGTTAACAGCTAGGAACGCAATCGAAAAAATCGGTTACAGGACGAGATCGACAGTAAGAAATTTGGTTAACAACAAGTAAACTATCTCGCTGAAAATCGTTTCTTCAGAAGCAAATGAGCAGTGACGAACTGTATTTTGACAGAAGCGTTCGCGATAAGTTAGCTTGATCCCGTAACCTTTTAAGGAATTGGGTTATTAAGAAAGTAAAGAGAAAATTTTCCGGCGATAAAGAAAAAGCCCACCAAGTTTTCACTTGGTGGGCCTGTGTTTATTAATTAGTTCTAAATTTTAACAGTCTTCCATTTTCCTTTTCGGAAAATAATGATACCCGCAATAGCAATCGCTGATTCGGCAATTGAGATCGCCGCATACACACCTGGAGAGCCCGTGTGAAAAACCATTGCCAATGTGTAGGCTAGTGGAATTTGGAATAACCAAAATCCAAAGAAGTTAATCAACGTTGGCGTCCTTGTATCTCCAGCGCCATTGAAAGATTGGCTGATGACCATACCGTATGCGTAGAAGACATATCCAAGGCAAACGATTTGCAAACATTGAATTCCATTTCGAAGTACTTCTGGATCTTCCGTGAAAAAATTCAACATAGGCCTTGCGAATATTAAAAATAAGATAGTCACCGATCCCAAAAAAATCATGTTCAGAAATGCCGTTCTCCAGACAGACTTTTCCGCGCGATCCGGATGACCAGCGCCAAGATTTTGTCCAACCAACGTAGCACTTGCATTAGCCATTCCCCAGGCAGGAAGAATTGCAAACACAATCAAACGAATCGCGATCGTGTAGCCGGCAACGGACTCGCTTCCAAAGCTTGACATAATCCGCACGAGGAATATCCAGCTTGCCGATCCGATCAAAAATTGACTGGTGCCTCCTGCGGAAACTTTCAACAATCTTCCAATGATGTCCGCTTTGAACGGCATATTACCCGCGTGAAGTTTGATTATTCCTTTTCCAAAAAACAAATGATAGACCTGAAACAGCACTCCTGTGCCACGACCAATTGTTGTTGCAATCGCAGCGCCTTCAACGCCCATAGCGGGAATTGGTCCTAATCCGAAAATGAAAACCGGTCCGAGAAGAATATTTAGAATGTTGGCAAGCCATAATGATCGCATTGCTAACGAGGCATCGCCCGCGCCACGAAACACCGCATTAATTAAAAACAACATCATGATGGTGATATTGGCGGATAGCATCCAGCGTGTATACCCTGCGTTGTGTTCAATGAGTGAAGCGCTTGCTCCCATTAATCGGAGAATATCCTCGGCAAAGAAAATTCCTGAAATACTGATTACCATTGATATTGCAAGACCGATGTAAAGAGCTTGTGCAGCTGCGATGTTTGCGGCCTTAAAATCCTTCTCCCCCACTCTTCGGGCAACCATGGCTGTAGCGCCCATGCTAATACCAATGGCAATAGAATAAACTAACGTGAGAACAGATTCTGTTAAACCAATTGTCGCGACAGCATCATTGTCTTTCAAACGACTTACCCAATACACATCAACAACAGCAAACAAAGACTCCATGATCATCTCAAGGATCATGGGAATGGCAAGCATAAATATGGCTTTATCAATGCTCAGTGCTGTATAATCCTGCTGATCGCCCTTAACGGCTTGTTTAAACAAACGAAAAAATGAAACAACTTTTGTAGAAGTTTTCATGCAAATGAATTTAATGAAGGTAATAAAATAGAAATAAAACCTCGTGAATGAGGTTATAGATTGGTCCCTTATGGGGAAGTGCATTCGCCCTGGAGCGAAGCTAGAAAGCGAGAATCATAGACTTAAAAAGTTGCCAAAGCAATAAAGCCGTT
>CBQWHS010000283.1:0-5843 GCA_967728665.1 uncultured Chryseosolibacter sp.
CTTCAAGTGCCGCCAGCCTCACGTTTGAACTCGGGTCCTCATTCATCGTCTTCACAAGCGCTTTCACAATTCCGTCATCAGCTTTCTCCATTTGATAGGCAACCTTAATTCCTTGCATGCGCTGACTGGCAGACTGATCATTGTTCAGCATCGCCATCATTTCCTTTGTGATCCTTACCTGTTCCTGTTGTATTCTCATCAGCGAATCGAGTCGCGCAACGCGCTCATCGTTTTGTTTGCTGATGAAAAATCCGATGCTACCACCAATCACCAACAGCGCTACGGCTGCTGCTGCTCGATAAAACACGGGCTGGAAAAAGATCGTTTTTGTTTTCTTTGAGGAAGCAATTTCTTCATCGAGCATCGATTGGAAATTTGCTTTCAGCTTTGTTGTGGGTTCGAGGCGTGATGCACGATCCATAACTTGCATCACTTCCTTTAACTCTTCGTAAAGTTTAAAAGCATCCGGATTGCTAATCAATTCCTGTTCAACCTGACGCCGATCAACAGAGTTGAGTTTGTTGTCGATGTAGTCGATGATCAGCATTTCCAATTTTTCCTTTTCCATTGTGTCTTACACTTTTTCGATTTCAAAATAATATTCACGCAGCTTGATGATCGCCCGGTGCACCTTCACTTTAATGTTTGCTACGGTGGTGTCCATAATGGCCGCGACCTCTTCATATTTCAACTGCTGAAATCTGGTGAGTACAAGCAGTTCACGTTGTTCATCGGTCAGCTTTGCCATGGAGCGATGCAGAAGTCTTTCCTTTTCGTCCTGCTCCTCTCCTTCTTCATGGTCAGCCATATGGTCACTAATTTTATCTACGTCTACAAAATCCGAGAACTTATTTTTCGTGGCTTGGTAGTGATCCGAAAATACATTCCGTGCTACCTGATAAATCCACGACTGAAACTTGTTGCCTTCCCGATAACTTGTCCGGTATTTTATCAACCGGAGAAACACATTCTGAGTCAAGTCTTCAGCCAGATCGCGATCCATTGTCATTCGAGCCAGAAAATTGAAAATGCGCTTGTGATAGCGTTCAAAAAGCAGAGTCGCCTGTTGAAGTTCACCGCTTTTCACGGCCTCCATTATCGTTTCGTCTGTCATCAGGACCTCGTTTTTTGTCAAATTTCGTGTTAGTTACCGGGCGATAAGGATAAGGTTACAGTTGAAGATAAAAAAGATTTGGCAGGTGTTGGCCGGCAGCTGTTAGGATCGGCTTTCAAGACTTAATCTGTGTGTACTCTATGTTGCGACGTTGAAATATAAAATAATCGCAGAGTGGATCTCCGAAGCTACTGAGCGATGGGATTACAAGAGCGAATTAATTTTGCCTTTCATCTGAGCAGATCACAAGCACAGACAGGTAAGCCTGAATGGAATAGCAATCAACGCTTCAGGCAATATACTGTGCCTTCGGTGCTTGAGACGACGATGTAATCTTTTGTAATTGCGGGAGTCGAAAAAATTCCACCCAACTCATATTCAACTTCTAGAAAATGTTCATTCGATTTAATTATTGAATAAATATCATCGCGATAGGAATCATCTTCCTTAAAATATTTTAAATGATTTTTTTCGTAGCCCTCGGTTGTCAAGCTCCAGACTTTTTCTCCAGTTTTTGGATTGATAGCGTGAAACTTTCCGATGGTGGTTCCGACATACATGAGTTTTTCGCTATAGGCGTTTTGACCAAAGACGAGAAATTCCATTTTTTGCTTCCAATATTCGCGACCTGATTCCGGTGCAACAGAAATGAGAACACGTTCATCAGCGCCCGCGAGATGTACGACAGAATCGTGTTGTGTATTTGCCAACATCCAACCGCGAGTGAACGCTTTGTTCCAATGACTGAACCCTTTCTCCTGGTCGAGCGCATAAACGTTATAGTCACGAGCACCAATGATCACAACATTCTTCGCGATAACCGGTGAACCTTGAACTTCGCCTTTCGGGAAGAAGCGATGACCAACCGTTTTGAATTTCCATGCAAGTGAACCATCCGAAATATTTAACGCATAAACATTTCCATCAAATGATCCGAAAAATATTTTATTGTTTGCAATGACTGGTGTAGTATGAATAATATTTCCAGCCGCAAAATTCCAGAGTTGCTTTCCGTTGTCAGCATTAACAGCGTAAAAGTCATCTCCACTTCCGAAATAAAGTGCGTTGGCCTGCAACACCGGAGTCGACTGATGATAGTCAGCAAAGTCATATTTGCGTTCACCCTTTGTAGCAAATGTCCATTTCACTTTGCCTGTCTTTTTTTCAAGCGAATACAAATTCCCGTCACCACCATTCAGATACAACGTGTTCCCGGAAATAACAACACTCGAGCGAACCTGTCCTCGCGTTTTCATTTTCCAGGCAAGTTTACCATTTGCAAGATTCAACGCATAAAATATACTGTCATTGCCGCCAACGTAAACCACGTTGTCATTTATTATCGGGGAAGAAAGAATAGGTGCTGACGTTTTAAATTTCCACGCGATGGATGGCTTCATCGTAAAATCTGGAATTACTTCCTGGCCAAATGTCATAATCGAAAACAAGATGGCGGCAACTGCGAAAGTGAAACGCATAAGGAACATTTAATGATTTCCGAAAATAAAATTAACGGAGATACCGACACTTACCAAAAGTGTAAATCAACCCGCTTGGGGGACGAAAATCTGTTTGTCGACTTTATTAAAGGCATTAGGAATTAGTGTCAGGCGATGGTGCGCAGATTTTTGAAATCGTCATTAGTCAATCTGGACGACTCATTATCCAATAACCCATAACCGAATTGCAACTTGGTCTTCTATTTGCAACGGGGCTCATAAAATTACTTCTGTATATTCGCGCCGTGTATTTTTAACATTGACGTTTATGAAAAAAATGTTGTTTTTTCTGCTGCTTGCTTCGCCATTGGGTATTCTTGCACAAGAGACTTTTAAAGGAGAGCATTTTATCGAAGTCACCGGTTCTGCTTCACAGGAAATTGAACCGAATGAGATATACATGATAATTCGACTGAAAGAATTTGAGGAAAATCGCACAAAAATTTCCCTGGAAAAATTGGATAGCGATTTTATGAACGCATTAAAACAAGCTGGTATTGACAAGAAGAGATTGGAGCTTGCCGATGCTGGTTCACAAATTGGTAAACTAGGCAGAAAAGATAAAGACGCTTTTCGCGAAAAAACATATCAACTTAAATTGACAAGCGCACTAGAACTGGAAAAATTTTTAGAGAAAATAGAGCCCGTTAAAGTTGACTTTGCGGATATATCACGAGTGAGTCACTCTGACTATGAAAAATTTAAACTTGATCTGAAAACAAAAGCTCTTCAGGCTGCCAAAATGAAAGCCCAGACATTGCTTATATCCATCGGTGCAGAAATTGGAAAACCATTAATGATTCGTGATTGGGAAGTTGAACCCGTGCAACCCATGATGGAGAAAATGGCTAACGTAAGAATGCAAAGCGATATGGATGCCGAGCCATCGTCCACCGCATTTCGAAAAATAAAATTACAGGCTCAAATAACGGCGCAATTCGAAATCAAATAATTCATTTTCCTCTAGATCTCTTTTTTCTCTTCGTCGGAAGGATTGATATACGCAGAGTCAGATTCGGGGTCATTGAGATAATCGTTTTCGCGCGGTCTCGAATAAGTCGTGGAACGTTTAATTATAGAACTGTTTGATCGACGAGAATCTTTCAAGCCGAGGCGTTCATTTTCCAACTGAGCAGGCGTTGCATCTTTGTCACTTTCATTTATACCAGGATAGATGCGAATCTCCGGTCCCGATCCATGTAATCTTTCATCACGTGTCATTCCGTCCTCCAGCATTCTTGAACGCTCACGAACATTGAGTGCACCACAGTCATCAAGAACATCAGCGGCAACAACTGCATCGTCATAAGTTTGGGTATGAACCGTCATCACCGTTGCTTGCTGCGCTACTACGGCATATTGGAAAGCAACTTTCTCATCCGAAAAAATGCTTTTGAAAAATGCACCCGCCTTCGAACCGAGTGTTCCATTCTCATCTGTGGCATCTCCTCTTCCTTGCATCTCCTCTTTCTTCGAAACGTAAATGTCTTCCGAATTAAAATGATTTAACATAAGCTGGTTCATAGCAGCATCCACTTGCTGCTGGTGTTCAAATATTCCGATCACAGTGTAGGCCATAAAATGCTTTTTTAATAAGGCCCACCAAAATTATTCCCAGCGAATCAAAATGTCGGTTGTAAAACCGTTCTGTGCAATTCGAAGTGACAATGACTTAAACTTTTCGCTCTCTCCGGTTGAAAAAGAAGGTTCCTCCTATGCTTACACCGTAACTACTATGATTTGCTTTGTTATAGTTCAAAAGTAGATCGATTGCAAATATTTTCTTTAACGAGTATGAATAACCCAACTCCGCGTTGATACCCATGTTCCAGCGAAGATGTGTATCAGCATCTTCGATCTTTATTGTTTTGTATCCTAACCCAGCTATAATTTTTTCACGTAAATAGTAACGTACAAAGGCTCCGGGCTGATAAAATTGGAGCGAATTGGGAATGATTGCGTGATGATAACCTATCACTAGATTCTTTAAAAAGAAATATCCAAAATCACCACCAAGGAAACTTACCGAGCTGGATCTGAATTCATGATGTTGAATTGAAGTACGCACCAGAAAGCTGTTTCGTTTTATCTGTGCGTGTGTCACTGGTAGCATCATTGCAATGATCAGAAATGAAAGGAGTATTTTTTTCATAGCTCGATTTGTAAGGTTTGGTTTGACAATTAACGGCTGGATGTCTGCTTCAAGTATCTCGGCAAAAAAAAAAATGTTTTGTTGATTTGGTAAAAACAGAAATGAAGTAGTCGAGTAAAAACTTGAGTCAGATTAATACCCTATAAGAAGCGAAGCTATGAATGATTCAAACCATGCCGACGTTGGGGGCACATCTTCCAATTCATTCAGAAGAATTATTGAATGAAGAATACTGCGAAAAAAGATTTTGAACAACCGATATCTATACAAACCTAAAGCAAAATATTAACTTAGGTAAAAACGCGGACTCTTCAACGCTGGTTTGAATTATGAAAGCATATGTTTTATTTGTTTCCTTTTACATTCAGATCTTTGTCTTCACACCTACACCCGAAGTTTTTAAGTCTTACTATTTCCGAAGGCCAGCAGCAAAACAACTAATGAAAGGAAAATAATTACTTCAGTCCGACCTCAATGAAACGAGACTGCATTTAACTCATGCATAGCTCAACGCAACACGCTCTCATAAGCTCAGCCAAAAACGAAAGACTAAGATGATTAAAGCTTGCCAACTTTATTTTCCCCGACTACGAGATTTAAAAAACATCATATTTTTTAAATTTGAATAACGGGATGTAGCACAGCCCGGTAGTGCGCTACGTTCGGGACGTAGAGGTCGCTGGTTCGAATCCAGTCATCCCGACTCCGCCCGCCGAAAGATGTTTCATGCCTAGGCGGGCTTTTCTTACCTAACTTTTTCATAGAAAACTTGCAATGGGTTACGTCGGTTTGTTGCTGAGCCACAGCAGGGCCAGTACTCTTCCCTTGCACGGAATTTCATATCTTTGATTTTTACAACATGACGACAACCGCAATCAAAGATTTTTATCAGGAGGTGTTTGGCACTGTGTGCCCCGAACTCAACTATTTTCTGGACGACCAAAATAACCGGGACATCGGGCATTTTAATGTTTTCAGTATTGCTGATATATACTGTCGTGGCAAATCCAAGGGAATGCTTTATAACCGCAGAACCTATTATAAAATAAGCTTGATCAATGGTAAAAACCGTGTGGAG
>CBQWHS010000284.1:0-5830 GCA_967728665.1 uncultured Chryseosolibacter sp.
TACAACTGCTTGAAAGCGGCAGATGTGAAAACTCTTGGTGACCTTGTTCAGCTTGAAATTTCAGACATGATGAAGTTCAGAAACTTCGGTAAGAAGTCTTTGGCTGAATTAGAGCAACTGGTAGCAGAGAAGAACCTAACCTTCGGTATGGATCTTTCGAAATATAAACTTGAAGAAGACTAGAGATAGTAATCGCTGATAATAGCAAGAAATCATGAGACACGGCAAGAAAATAAATCACCTTGGAAGGAAAACAGCTCACAGACACGCGCTGCTTTCTAACCTTGCATCTTCACTGATACTAAACAAGAGAATTACAACGACTGTTGCAAAGGCCAAGGCATTGCGCAAATACGTTGAACCTTTGATTACAAAATCAAAAGACGATACAACGCACTCCAGAAGGACCGTGTTCTCTTATCTTGGAAACAAGGAATCTGTGCAGACGCTTTTCAGCGAAGTCGCTAACAAGATTGCTGAAAGACCGGGTGGATACACGCGCATCATTAAACTTGCTGATACTCGTTTAGGTGACAACGCAGAAATGTGTTTGATCGAGCTGGTTGACTTCAATACGCTATACACAAAAGATGGAGCTGAGAAGAAAGGTAAGACTCGCAGAAGCCGCAGCAAAGGCAAGAAAGCGGATGGGGCAGAAGATGCTACCATCGTAGCAGAGGCTCCTGAGGGTGAAGTTAAAGCGGAAAAGAAAACCAAAAAGGCCGAACCAAAGGCGGAAAAGAAGACGGACAAAAAATCAGATTCTAAAAAAGAAAAATAGTGTTTGAAATAAACATATCGAAAAAGGGATTGGATGTAAATTCAGTCCCTTTTTTTATGTTCAAACGGTTGCAAATGCATTTGGAATTTTTGGTTTCTTATTTTGAGGTGAAAATATTCTAATATTGTCGAACGAATAAATATGGCAAACAAAGCTTACCTCCTTTTAGAAGACGGATTGCTGGTTGAAGGCACTTCCATTGGAAAGATCGGCACATCTGGTGGTGAAATTTGCTTCAACACCGGCATGACGGGGTACCAGGAGATTTATACCGATCCTTCCTATTACGGCCAGATCATTGTTAACACGACTGCTCATATCGGAAATTATGGTGCGCTTGACGCGGAACAGGAATCCGGAAAGACGAAGATTGCAGGTTTAGTTGTAAATGACTTTGCTAATCAATACAGCAGAAAAGAAGCGAAGGAAAGTCTTCAGCAATATTTGGAAAGGAATAATGTTGTCGGTATCGCCGATGTCGACACAAGAATGTTGGTTAGGTATATTCGAAATAAAGGCGCGATGAATGCGCTTATTTCATCAGCGCTGACACCAGACCAAATGAAAGCCGAATTGAAGAAAGTGCCTTCCATGGACGGTCTTGAGCTTTCGTCAATTGTGTCAACAAAAGAATCTTACTTCGTCGGAGATCCAAATGCAAAAATCAAAATTGCTGCGCTTGATCTCGGTATTAAGACAAACATTTTAAGAAATCTTGCAGCGCGCGATTGCTATATAAAGGTGTTCCCAGCGAAAACTTCTATTGAAGAAATGAAAGCATGGAATCCTGATGGATATTTTATTTCCAATGGACCTGGCGATCCTGCAGTAATGGATTACGCAATTAAAACCGTAAAAGAGGCGGTGAATTCTGATACACCGGTTTTTGGAATTTGTCTGGGTCATCAACTGCTCGCTCTTTCTTGTGGACTATCCACTTACAAAATGCACCACGGTCACCGGGGATTAAATCATCCTGTAAAAAACTTGATCACCGGCAAAGGAGAAATGACATCTCAGAACCATGGTTTCGCTGTGAGCGAAAAGGAGATTGAGAAAAACCCGAACGTTGAAGTGACTCACATGCACTTGAACGATAACACCATCATGGGAATCCGTTTGAAAAACAAAAAAGCGTTTTCGGTGCAATACCATCCGGAAGCGTCACCCGGTCCACACGATTCAAATTACTTGTTTGATGAATTTGTGGCGATGATTAATGGAGTGGAAAGTTCAAAGTCGAAGGCTTAAAGTTTAGCATGCTGAATTTTTAAGAGCATTGTTTTTGAACAGACTACAATTAAAAAATGAGCCTCACTTTAAACTTTTAGCTACTTGACAGTAATTATTTAAATCACAACCACTTAAAAAATTTCCAAACGATTTTAACAAACACTAACACTATGAGTCTAATCGAATCCATCCACGCTCGCCAAATATTAGACAGCCGTGGCAATCCAACTGTTGAAGTTGATGTAGTAACAGAAAGCGGTGCGTTTGGTCGCGCTGCAGTTCCATCCGGAGCATCTACCGGAACACACGAAGCTGTTGAATTGCGTGATGGTGATAAAAAAAGATTCGTAGGAAAAGGAGTTCAGAAAGCCGTTGATAACGTGAACACGAAAATCGCGGAAGAGATTGTGGGATTTTCTGTTTATGACCAAGGCCTCATTGACAAGGTGATGCTTGAGCTCGATGGCACTGCCAACAAAGGAAATCTCGGTGCTAATGCAATTCTCGGAGTTTCTCTTGCAATCGCGAAAGCAGGAGCGATGGAAGCTGGATTACCATTGTATCGCTACATCGGTGGTGTAAATGCAAATACTCTTCCGGTTCCGATGATGAACATTCTGAACGGTGGAAGCCACGCAGATAACAAAATTGATTTTCAGGAATTCATGGTCATGCCTGTGAAGGCTGATACATTTTCAGAATCACTTCGGATGGGGACTGAAATATTCCACACATTGAAGAAGGTCCTTCACGATAAAAACTTATCGACAAACGTTGGTGATGAAGGCGGATTCGCTCCAAACATTTCTTCAAACGAAGAAGCCATTGAGGTGGTGTTGATCGCCATTGAGAAAGCTGGCTTCAAGGCTGGTGAAGATGTATTCATTGCCATGGATGCAGCGACATCAGAATTCTATGATGCAGCCAGCAACACGTATACGTTTAAGAAATCTTCCGGTAAGAAAATTTCATCAGATGAGATGGTAGACTATTGGGCAACATGGGCGAGCAAATATCCAATCATTTCTATTGAAGATGGCATGGCAGAGGATGATTGGAATGGCTGGAAGAAATTGACAGAAAAAATTGGTAAGAAAACGCAGTTGGTTGGTGATGATTTGTTTGTAACTAACGTAACTCGTCTTCAGCAAGGAATTGATAAAGGAGTAGCCAATTCAATTCTTGTTAAAGTGAACCAAATCGGTTCTTTAACGGAGACGATCAACGCGGTAAACCTGGCCAAGCGTAACGCTTACAAGAGTGTGATGTCACACCGCTCGGGCGAAACGGAAGATAGTACCATCGCTGATTTGGCAGTTGCATTGAACACTGGTCAAATCAAAACTGGTTCAGCTTCGCGTTCGGACAGGATGGCGAAATACAATCAGTTGATCAGGATTGAAGAAGAGCTTGGAGAAGTTGCATACTTCCCTGGAAAGAACTTTTAATAACTCAACACTGTGATTCATCAGGCCGGACTTTGACGTTCGGCCTTTTTTATTATACTTATCACAGTTTTTGATTCATGGAACGTAATCCAATTTTTGATACGGCAGTTGAGTTTGTGAATAACACGTCACGGCCGATCTTTCTTACTGGAAAAGCAGGAACCGGTAAGACGACTTTTCTGAAGTACGTCCGTGAGAACACGAAAAAGAAATGTGTTGTTGTTGCCCCCACAGGAGTGGCCGCGATAAACGCAGGAGGTGTGACAATGCACTCCATGTTTCAACTTCCTTTTAGTCCCTACATTCCCATCAGTCAGCGATTTGTTACAGAGGGTGTCACTGACAAACATACGCTCTTCAAAAATTTGAGGATCAGTCAGGAAAAACGTGATATCATCCGTGACCTTGAACTGATCATCATTGACGAAGTCAGCATGGTCAGGTGTGACGCGCTTGACGCGATGGATGTCATTCTTCGTTATGTTCGTGGAAGACCTAATAAACCATTTGGGGGCATTCAACTTTTATTTATTGGCGATCTCTTCCAACTTCCGCCGGTCATGCCCGAGGGCGAATGGTCCGTGCTTCGCGAATATTATACAAGCCCATTTTTCTTTCATGCGAAAGTAATTGAGCAGTGCCGGCTGGTTTATGTAGAATTAAAAAAGATATATCGGCAAAGTGAGCAGCGATTTATTGATTTGCTCAATCGTGTAAGGAATGCGCAGCCTTCCCTTGACGACCTGGAGCTTTTAAATAGCAGATTTCAGCTTCCGCTGGAAAAATCTAAAAACTATATCACGTTAACGTCCCACAATTACAAAGCAGACAAGATCAATCAGGAAGAATTAAAAAAACTTGATAGCAAAATCTATGAATTCAAAGGATTGGTTCAAGGTGATTTCCCTGAGAAAATATTACCCACTGATGTTTCGCTGCAACTAAAAGTTGGCGCACAAGTAATGTTTCTCCGAAACGACAAAAGCGAAGAGAAGCGATATTATAACGGGAAGATTGCCACGGTGAGTGAAATCAATACGGAAGGCGTTAAAGTAGTGTTTAAAGATACTGGTGTTGAACTGAAACTTGAAAAAGAGAATTGGGAAAATATCAAATACACATACAATCAGTCTGAAGGAAAAATCGATTCTGAAATGATCGGTACATTTTCTCAATATCCGATTCGGTTGGCATGGGCGATTACAATTCACAAGAGCCAAGGATTGACCTTTGATCATGTGATCATCGATGCTGGAGACTCGTTTGCTGCCGGCCAGGTGTATGTTGCACTTAGCCGTTGTACGTCACTGGATGGAATTGTCCTCCATTCAAAACTTTATGGTAAAAGTATTACGACAGATGAAAGGATTTTGAATTTTGCGAACGAGGAAAAACCGCTAGAAGACCTTCATATTATTCTTGACCAGGAAAGAGAAATATTTTTTAACAGTCAGCTATTGGATACGTTTGATCTCACCCGTCTCCAGGAAATCATTCAAAGTCACAGACGGCATGTGCTTGATAAAATTCCAGACAATCCAATCGCATTGACTTTTGCTGGCGCGATGATGACTTCGATTGGTGAACTACAGGCTGTTTCGGAGAAATTTTCACGACAACTTGAAGACTTACTAAGAAACAAAGATGTAGAAAATATTAGTGGGAGGGTTAAAGGTGCTATTAAGTACTACGGCACATTCTTGAACGAAAGACTCATTGGTGAACTCGACAAGCATGTGACTGGGTTGAAGGCAACGAAGGGAGTGTCAAAATATATCAAGCGAATTAAAACACTTCGTACCGAAATCGTGTCGAAGGTGAGAAACATTCAGGATGTTAAATTTGGCGACTTATCTTTTGCAGACAAAGACACGAATATCAAAATTGCGGCCGAGCCGAAGATTTTGGTAAAAGGCAAACAGAAGAAAGGTGACAGTGCCGAAGAAACATTACGTTTACTAAACGAAGGAAAGACACTTCAGGAAATTTGTTCTGAAAGAGGTCTGGTGATTACAACTATCGAAGGGCATTTTGCACAACTGGTTGGCGCTGGAAAGCTTGATATCAACCATGTTGTCGACAAAGAAAAAATTAAAGCAATTTCCCGGATCATGGAATCATCAAAAACTAAATCGGTAATCACTTTAAAAGAAAGGCTGGGTGCTGATTATTCATTCGGGGAAATTCGCGCTGTGATCGCGCACTTTGATTTGCTTGAATCGCAGTAAGGCTAATCCATTTGGATATAATTCATATGCCAAGAATCAGGTTATTTGGGAACGTCCTGTGTCTCAAATTTTTTTTCTACCTTAGTATTCATTTTTTAAACTATGTTCAAGAAACTACCTAAAGCATTCCGTAACTTCTA
>CBQWHS010000285.1:0-5819 GCA_967728665.1 uncultured Chryseosolibacter sp.
GAGCCAAAAAATGCGTTGATCAAGCAGTATAAAAAACTGTTTGAGATGGAGACGATAGAACTTGAAGTTAAGGAAGGCGCTGTTGATTTTATCGTTGAGAAGGCGCTGGAATTTAAACTTGGCGCTCGCGGTTTGAGAAGTATTTGTGAGGCTATTATTAATGATGCAATGTTTGAATTGCCTTCGGAGAAAACTTCCGAAAAACTTGTTATTAATAAGGCTTACGCTGAAGAGAAATTCAACAAGTCTCAGTACAGCAAACTTAAGGTTGCGTAATATCCTCCTTTAGATATTTTACCATAAGCTTGCCGGCATTTTCAGATGCTGAGCCAATGTCCAACTTTTCATAAATGTCGTTATAATCAGAAGTGATTCTGGAAACATATTGCTGATCTTCAACGAGACGCTGCAATTCCTTAGAAATGTTTTCAGGTGTTGCTTTGTCCTGAATCAATTCTTTGATCACCTCTTTATCCGCGATAAGATTTACAAGTGAAATAAATCCTACGCTAATAAATGATTTTGCTATTAGGTAACTAATTGGACTTGTTTTGTAAACAACAACCTGAGGAACTTTGAATAAGCCAGTCTCCAGAGTTGCTGTTCCCGAGGTGACGATTGCAGCTTTTGCATTCACAAGCAAATTATACGTGTCTTCAAAAATCAACTTGACGTTGTCGATGCCTGTGAACGGAGCGTAAAGATCTTTGTCAAGATTATTAATTGCCGCAACGGCAAATTGATATTCGGGAAATCTCTTCATCACCGCAGCAAGTACTGATGCCATAGTCTTAAGCTCTTGCTTACGACTTCCGGGAAGTATCGCGACAAGCGGACGCGGTGCAGTTAAATTATTTTTTGCAAGGAAATTCAGATCGACTTCATGACTTTTGATTGCGTCAAGCACAGGATTACCAACGTAGTCAACTTCACAATGATATTTTTTGAAGAAATCTTTCTCAAACGGAAGGATCACAAACATTCTGTCGACTGTAGCTTTCAATTGAAGTGCCCGACTTTGCCACCATGCCCAAACTTTGGGTGTGATATAGTAAAATACTTTTAGTCCGTTGTCTTTGCCGAACTTTGATATGCGTTGATTGAAGCCTGCGTAGTCGATCAGTATGATAACATCAGGCTTGTAGTGAAGGATATCTTGCTTGCACCGTTTTATGAACGCAAAAATTGTTCTTAAATTCTTAACGACTTCAATAAAGCCCATGAATGCCATCTCATTGTAATGAACAATGATATCAGCGCCGGCTGCTTTCATGTAGTCACCACCGAATCCACGAAAGTGCGCCTTTGTATCATTGGATTTTATGGCGCGAATCAAATTACCACCGTGTAAATCTCCAGACCGCTCACCTGCTATTATGTAGTATTTCATTTAGCGGCAAAAGGCTAGATTAATGTTAAATGTGAAAGTGGAAATTTACTCACCGTAATATTCAACGTAGTTTCGGGGTGTCTCGTAAAGTCGGATGCAATACAGTTTTCCGTAGCGTGTGATAGCTCCAAGTTGGTTATCCAAAATTTTCCAGATTTCGATGACCAGATTTTCGCAGCTGGCTAATTTATCTTTCATGAAGTCAACGTCGACGTTCAAATTTTTATGATCCAGTTTATCAATCACTTCGACGCGAATTAATGTGCTCAGTTTTTTTAGATCGACCACGAATCCAGTTTCCGGATCAGGTGAACCTTTTACGGTGACAATCAAATCGAAATTGTGGCCGTGCCAGTTTTCGTTTGCGCAGGGACCGAACACCTCAATGTTTTTTTCTTTCGTCCATTGCGGATTGTAGAGCTTGTGAGCAGCGTTAAAATGTTCTTTTCGGGAGACGTAAAGCATTGAACAACTATGATCTTCTGTTATTTCATTTTCATTTGCGCAAAGAAAGGATGCTCAGGATTGACAATCAATTCTTGTCTGAGAGGGTGGATTATTACATCCATATCTTCTAATGGGATTGCACCCAGCAGGGGTTCAGCATCACCTGGCAGCACCATTGCACTGCAAACACATCGCCTATTCTTAAATCTTATTTCAACTGGAGCAACAACATCACAATCTAAGACATGGCCATTTGCTAGCTGTGCTTTTCTTTTTTCAACCACCGGAAGCTGCAATTGTTCCTGTATAACTTCATTTATGGCAAGCATATATGAGCCTGTATCAACGAGGACAGAAACCGTCATTCTTTTGACTTCATCGTCTCCAATAATATGTTTTCGTGCTAATGCGAGATCCTCACCGTTGATCAATTCAATCTCAGCGTAAATAAGACCCATTTCTTTTGAGTTTAATTTCATACAATACGCTAAGGTTAATTCAGAATATAAAGGTAGGAAATGTGATACACTTGAAAAAAAAAAGAACTTATGTGCTCAAGAGCAGCGTCCGTTGGGGGTGATTTAATCGAATTCAATTGCACTGGTTGTCAACCTATTTTTAGGACGAGACAACCAATCAATATAAAAAAAGGCCACCCCTAGGGGGCAGCCTTTCTTTAAGAAGAACGATAGTAACTATCTATGAAAGTTATATTGCCAAGTGTAGGTCTTTGTACCTAGTTTATAAGAAGTGGCAATAGTAAACGTGCCGTAGCATTGTTCGTAAGTTCCAGTACCAGAAGCTATCCCACCTTCGCTTGTAGTTTGCGTTGGGAGGGTCACAACCTGGTCAGCCAAACTAGTTGAAGGCGTAAAAATGATATAAGCATCAACACCGTCACCCCAGAAGTTATCCATGATAAACTTATTCGGATTGCTAGGATCTTGACGGATAGTGTTATCATCTGTACCGCCGCAACATGCGCCGACTTCGTCACCGCCCCAATCACCAACCCATGAAGAAGCATCATATGGAGAATAGTGATCTCCCAAGGTTGCCTTCAATTCATTGGTATTAGCCATCTTGAACTCAGCAATCCCTGTAGAAGCATCCACGCTTACAGGGGCAGGGATAGACGCAGACCAATCGACATCAAAGCAATTCTGAACAGTTACATCAGCGTCAGCATTCACATTGAACACTTTCACTTTGTAAGTTTCTCCAACTTTAACAACAGGAAAATCAACAAAGGTTGCACCATCAGTTGAAAACTTGAGGCTCATGTTGTACGTATCCTCTTTTTCTAAATAGGCAGAGTTCGTCACATCAACGTTGGACGTGAATTTTGTGATCTTATCATCATCAGAGTTGTCGCAAGAAACCAAGAACAACAGTGAGCCGGATAAGATTGTTAAATAACTATATATTCGTTTGTACATAATTTAGAATTTAAATTTTTACCAGTCGCTCCGGATCTACTTTTTAGTGTAGATATCCGTTACGTTTCGTGTAAGTGTTGTGTACTTAATAGTGAATTTTGTATAGTCAGAGCTTACTGTGATCGTTGGCCCAGTAGCAACCTGTATACCAGCCGGATCCCAATCAGCCGCAAGTGCAGCCGGATCAAGAATAGCCTTAAAGTTTGTTAGGGTACCACTACCATTATCAGTAAATGTGATAAAATAGTTGGGTCCGGTATAGTATCCAGTATGAAAACCAGTTACCGTTGTTCCATCAGCGGGCGCAAAAGTTGCATCGCCAAATGTGTGTATATCGGGACTTCCAGTGCCCGCTGGAGTTGAATAACGAATAAACTCCCACTTGTACAATCCAGCAATTGGATTTCCGATTGAGTGATAATAAATCCCTCCATAATTTGAACTCACTGTGAGGCCTGCATCATTAGACGACAATACAATAGGTAACATGTAATTCTTCTTCAGGTTAATTACTGATGGATGCATTACAAGTTGAAACTCAGCGTAGGTTTCACCTTTTGGAATTGTTCCGCTGGTGGATAGAAGATCGTAGGCATTTGACGGCATCATTTCATAGTTAATACCATCCTTAGCTAGAAAATCATCCAATGCTTCTGTCGGACTAGAAAGGGTAACATTGATGTCCTTATCAAACTTGTCAATGCCACCGAGCGATACAGCAAAGGTTATTGTGTCATTAACTACGGTTGGATTCAGTAACAACGCTTGTGCAGCGAAATATCGAATTCCGGAATTTACAGTTGGTCCACCTGATGAATTATTCGTCATCATTAGGAACGGCTTCGACGCACCAGGGGGTGTATTCATTTCATCTCCTTCCAAGCAAGAGCTGACGGAAAAAGCAACCATGATGAATGCTAAAAATTTTATATGAATATTAATTTTCATAATCGTTTAATTTTATTTAGCCCAAAAAATAAGGGAAGTGAACGGAGTCGTACTCGCTGAAGGAACGTTTGTTGAGTTATACTGGACTTCCGAAGTTGGATAAAGAATTCGTGTCGGCAGTCTATCCGGACGTGTGCTCTGCGAAGCAATTGACGCGAATGTGCCAGTAGCGGAAGTACCTGATATAGCCGGATAACCCGTTCTGCGATATTCGTTCCAGCCTTCATGGCTATTCACCATATTAACAGCAACATACTTTTGTGTAATAATTGCTTCTAGTTTCTGAGCGGCAGTAGTTGCCTGATCAAAATTTACGAGATAGTTTCCACTGTTAGCAGCAACATAATCCGACCATAAAGTGGAGGCATATGTTGAAGCCATAGTTTTATCTGGCAATGTGAATGTGTAGCGAAAAGACTCTTTAATACCAGCATTGAACAGAGTCTTTGGATCACCAGCGATCATTCCATTTAACGCAGCTTCTGCCTGAAGAAAGTAACTCTCCGCAGCAATCATAAGAGGATAACCGGCATTTGGTCCTTTAAGTGCGCCTGTCGCAGCACCAGCAGACGTCCCTGTTCTGTTTGAACCTGGATACCAAAAGCTGCCATCGGGCCCTTTCGGAATACCAGTGCCCTCATATCCAAGCTGATTTGTACCTGTTGAAGGGTATTGGTAAAACATTGCAGCACCTCTCTTGGCATCATTAATTCTGAAACCGTTATAGAAGGTCAAAATAAATGTTGATGGAATCCATGCCTTTGGTTGTGAAGCTCCAGTGTATGTAAAGGTCCATTGATTCCAACCTGGATTTTGTCTGCCATTATCACGTGCATATCCTGGATTAATCAAAGCATCTGTTGTAAGAAAACCTGCAGGATCAAACGAAGTGTTGGTGAATGACACTTTTCCATTGCCACGGACCATCAATCTTAATTTAATCGTGTTTGCAAGTTTGAGCCATTTACTCATGTCACCAGCAAAAACAATGTCATATACACCGAGCGGATTTTTTACAGCCAGTGCATCTGTCGCATTGATAGTGGCCATCGCCTCATCAAGTTCTCCAGCTAATGAAGCATAAATAGAGGCAGCGTTATCGTAAGCTGGAGTTAGGAAATCTGCACCTTGAAGAGCCTGCGTGTATGGAACATCATTATAAGCATCAACAAGTAATTGAAAGTCATGAACTCTCATGATCTTTGCTGCGGCAAAGAAATAACCGTTCAGAGGATCCGCTTTTGTCTTGTTAATGATATACTGATAATCTTCAAGGTTGTCATAAGCAGCGGGCCAGTTATTAGCAAAATTATTTGGCGTAAACGCATAGGATACGGATTCATTAAATCCGCCGTAACCACCAGCATTAGCGGCATAACCGCCGACTTGCATCCCATATGTATTGTATGCATTCAACACTTGGGCAGTGGCTGTAAGCGCTTGGGACAAAACCAATTCCGGTTTTACATCCGTTGGATTGTTTGGATTGGTATTAATGTCCAGAACCTCATTACAGGACGTGAGTGCTGCAATGAAGAGACATATTGTTATTATTGAAATTCTTTTCATTTTTTAAGATTTTAAATTCTCAATTA
>CBQWHS010000286.1:0-5818 GCA_967728665.1 uncultured Chryseosolibacter sp.
GGCATGCAAGCAATTCCGGCAACGGGAATGGCGCACGGAATTTCGTACCTGGAATCACAAGGTCTGCTCAAAGCGGAGGAAAATCCTGTCGTGCTTTGTTCGCTTGGCGATGGATCAGTAACGGAAGGCGAAGTAGCGGAAGCATTTCAAATGGCGGTACTGAAAAAATTGCCGATCATCTACCTGGTGCAGGATAATGATTGGGGAATTTCTGCGACTGGAAAAGAAATGCGAGCGATGGATGCTTATGAATATGCAGCAGGATTCAAAGGTATGGAGCGAATGGCTGTCGATGGAGGAGACTTTGTTGATTCTTATCTCGGCGTAAAAAAGGCAATTGAGTTTGTTCGAAAGAAAAGGAGCCCGATTCTTATTCACGCCAAGTGTCCGCTCTTGGGTCATCATACTTCAGGTGTGAGAAGGGAATGGTATCGTGGCGAAGATCTTGACGTGCATCAAAAATTTGATCCGATCGTTAAACTCAAAGCTTACTTGCTTGAGGTCGGCGAATCAGAAGAGGTCTTACAACTGATTGAGCAAAAAGCGTCGTCACGCGTTGCCCAAGATTTTCAAAAAGCGATCACATCTCCGGACCCCGACATATACGAATTCGACTCTCATGAATTTGCGCCAACACCGATAATGGAAGAACTGGGGGTTCGTTCGCCGGAAGGCGGAGAGAAAGTAGTGATGGTGGATGCAGCACTTCATGCCGTGGATGAAATACTCAAGAAAAACCCGGAGGCATTATTCTACGGTCAGGATGTTGGTCGCAGGCTTGGCGGAGTTTTTCGAGAGGCAGCAACGCTTGCGCAGAAATATGGCGATGAACGCGTCTTTAATACACCGATTCAAGAAGCGTACATCGTTGGATCAACTGCGGGCATGTCAGCCGTAGGAGCGAAGGCAATTGTTGAAATCCAATTTGCTGATTACATCTGGCCGGCGATGAATCAATTGGTAGAAGAGCTTTCCAAAAGTTGTTATTTATCGAAAGGAAAATTTCCAATTCAATCTTTGATACGCGTTCCAATCGGAGCCTACGGTGGTGGAGGTCCGTATCACTCTGGAAGCATCGAATCAACATTGTTGACGATCCGCGGGATCAAGGTTGTGTATCCTTCGAATGCTGCAGATATGAAAGGTTTGTTGAAGGCTTCGTTCTATGATCCAAATCCGGTGGTGATGCTGGAGCATAAAGGATTGTATTGGTCGAAAGTTCCGGGCACGCTTGAAGCAAAAACCGTCGAGCCAGACGAAGATTATGTTATTCCTCTTGGGAAGGCGAATGTTGTACTTCAGGCGAATGAAGAAAGTATTACCAATGGAAATTGTGCTGTTATCATCACTTATGGCATGGGAGTATACTGGGCCAAAGAGGCAGCGAAGAATTTTCCTGGCCAAGTTACAATCCTCGATTTACGAACGCTCAATCCAATCGATTGGGATTCGATCACTTCGTTGGTGAAACAACACAACCGTGCGATGATCGTCACTGAAGAACCACTGTTGAATTCTTTTGCGGAGTCTCTCGCCGGCCGGATTTCAAAAGAGTGTTTTAAATTTCTGGATGCACCGGTTCACACCGTGGGAGCCGCAAATCTTCCAGCGGTTCCATTGAACGCATCGCTGGAGCGCCAAATGCTTCCCAATGCAGAAGTAGTTCAACAAGAAATTAAGAACCTGTTGGAGTTTTAAATCGAATGGTGCGTGGTCCTAAAACGGATAGCCAATTCCGATGTTGTAAATAACCGGTTCTTTCAAATTTATGTATGTGCCATCGCTCAATTGCTTTGCATAAGGTTTGAAGAAGCGTGCCTTAGGTAAAACAAATTTATCTCCGGATGGTCTTGAAGGATCGTACATCTTGATGCCAACATCAAAGCAGAGGATGAGAAAGGTGAAGTCAAATCGCAGACCGAATCCTGTGCCTACTCCGAATTCTTTATAGAATGTGTTGCTTCTGAATTTAGTGTTTCCACTGGTCGTCCCGTCACTGGCAATTAAACTTTGTTGTTTAAATGACCAGACATTTCCAACATCAACAAACAGGGCCCCATTTACAAAACCTACCAATTTGCTTCTCAACTCCACGCTTCCTTCGAGCAATATTTCGCCGGGTTTTTCGAATTGATAATTGTACAATCCATCCTTGATAGGGTTTGTACTCAGTGCTGGTGGAGCACTACCCAATCCTAATCTTCGCGGTCGCCATGCACGAACACTGTGGCTTCCCCCTGCGAAGTAATATTTCTCGTATGGAAGTGAATTGTTCGACCCATAAGAATAGGCCACGCCAGAATTAAATCGATAAGCAAACGTTGCTAGCTTATTTAATATTTTTGCACGCCTGTAATCAAGACCAAATCGCAAATACTTAAAATATTGAAGACCTCGGTCAGTGATGATGTCTGTGTTGATGAAATTCAATGTAGTGCCACCTGTTTCCACTTGGGCGCGGATGTATTTTGAATCCTTGTCGACGCTTCCATAATTCCGGTTCCAGGTTACTCCAAAAATCATTGAGGTAACAAAAGAGGGTCTGAACGAACGCGTAAGATTATAATTCCCAAGCGAATCCAACTCTCTCAGTCGTTTGATAAATGCATCTGAAAGATTCCTTGAGTTTACCAAGCTGATATTCGTGAGGGCAAGAGAATATTGCGTTGTTTTTTGATTTTGCCAGGTGTAGGTATTCGCCAGCGTTATACTTGTTCTCTTGTAATCATATCGATCCGTGTATGCATAGCCGAGTGAGGTTCGGGTTTTTGGATTGTATTTTCCGAAACGTATTTGGGTGCTTTGCCGAAATGGCCAGATGAACTGCGGAAAAATGATAGCAGCGTTCAAGCCAGCTTCGATGCTTTTATAAACATTTAAGTCCTGGGTTGCCGACGCCACGCCTTCAATTCCATATCGACCGTTCAATTCAAAGTTTTCGAGGCCTTTGAAGATATTGCGCTTCTTAAAGTTGGTGTTGACAAACGGCCCTGGAAATCCCTGCGTCACGGTTACGCCAAACTCGTTAGTCCATTCATACCGGTTCACGGGGCTTGTGTAAATATTGGCGATGAAATGACCACCACTGGTGTCATAGATGATATTGGCAAACTTGAATGCATCGAGATTGGCGAGCTGGCGCTGTGAGCTGAAAGTGTTTGTTCGATTGTAAGGCTCGCCTGGCGCAAGAAACAAGCGCTGCCCCAGAATTTTCAAACTGTACTGATCTTGATAATAATGATATTGGACGTTCCGATATGTTCTCACTGTTCGCTCACGGCCAGGATTCGTTACACCTGCATCGGTGGTGAAGCGAACCGAATCAATGATAAAGCGCTTGTGATATCCGCGTTTCGCAGGATCAAGAATTTCGACCATTATAGCGACTTTCTTATCGCCCAGCCAAGAAGTATCCGTTGGGAATTCGACATACTGCCTGCTGAAATCATAATAACCGTTGTCTTTCAATAATAAATCGATGCGCTCACGTTCGTGGTCAAGATTCCTCTCCTGGTATCGTTGGCCTTTCTTGATAAGACTTTCTTTCTTGCTTCCTTTTATTAAAGAAAAAATAGTGCTGTCGGAAATCCGGTATAGTATCGTATCGATATGGTAGGGTTGCGAAGTTTCGATACGGTAAGTCAGGCTGACGAATTTTCCAATAGACGTTACTTTAGTCGTGACCTTGTTCTGGAAAAATCCTTCTGAAAAAAGATAATTCTCGAATCGTTTTGTGGTGATGTCGACAAGCGCGGTATCGAAGACAGCAACCTCTTCCCCCCATTGCATGCGTTGATTGCCGTTGTCGATGAATGAGTTCATCCGGTCGATCTTCTTCTGTTTCCGGAACTGGTAGTTGTTGATTTTTCGCTGCGATGAAGTCTTTGCAATTTTAGCATCGAACTTCTTTTCGAACTTCTTTTTCTTGCGAATATATTTCTCCTTGTCGTAATGTTTTTCTCCCCAGTAGTACATGGCAACAAGGTGATAAATCGGTAAGCCAAGAAATCTTCTGTTCGGGCGCTGTGCAAGCAAGTCACGAAGCTCCGCCTCATCCACATCGGGAGGCGCTTTTACATTCTGCTGGATAAGTCGCTTTTGATTTTCCTTTAGATGGCTTGTGCCGAGGCACCCAGACAATAGGAGGGAAACCAGAAATAAGGGAATATATTTACTTTTCAGAGTAACCAATCGTTTCAAAATGCTTTCAAAAGCGAATATTAAATACATCAAATCCCTGCAAGTAAAGAAATACCGAAAACAGGAGCAATGTTTTATAGTAGAAGGAGCGAAAACTGTGCAAGAATTACTAGCGTCTGACTTTGAGATAGTTGACCTTTTTGGAACGCCCGATTTTCTTGGTTCTCAGAACATCGTTCGCGGCACCGTTCATGAGGTCTCCGAAACGGAACTATCGGCCTTAGGAGAGTTTCAATCGAACAATGCTGCACTGGCCGTTGCACGGATGAAACCAAACGAACTATTAAATGTTTCTGATGCTGAATTTGCACTAGCGTTAGATGATATTCGCGACCCTGGCAACCTTGGAACGATCATCCGCACTGCAGATTGGTATGGCATCAATAAGATCATTGCTTCTTCGGAGACCGCGGATTTCTATAATCCCAAAGTGATCACGTCCACGATGGGATCATTCACGAGAGTGAAAATATTTTACACCGACCTAGTATCATATCTTTCGACAATAAAGTTATCAACGTTTGGGGCGTTCCTCGATGGCGAAGACATTCACCAGGTAACGTTCGGAAAAGGGGGGATAATTGTTATCGGCAATGAATCGCGGGGAATAAGTGAAGAGCTTGAAGAACTCATTACCCAACGGATCACTATTCCGCGATACGGCCAGGCTGAGTCTTTAAATGCCGGAATGGCGACAGCCGTCATTTGTGATAACCTGCGAAGGGCGACCGGATAGTTCACGACACCATAGGCTTCAGAAGCCGAGACTTAAAAAAAGCCACGACTTTCTCCGGCAGCGTCTTCTGACATTTTAGAAGCATTTGCCTTTCCTAGATAATTGTCGATCAATGTGTGGCCGAGATATATCAAAGGCGTAAGCAGAATAGCAACAGAAAATTTATAAATGTAGTTAGTGATTCCAATGGCAACAATTTGTTGATTAGAGAACACGCCATAGAAGGCAATGAACAAGACCACGAAACTGTCTACAAGTTGGGATACAAGTGTTGATCCTGTAGAGCGAAGCCAGAGCCATTTGCTTCCGCTGATTTGCCTTAACTTTTGAAAAACATACACATCCACGAGCTGACCGATCAGAAACGCCGCAAGCGATCCGATGATGATCCGCTGGCCCTGGCCTAAAATCTTGTTAAAAGCAATGTCCATGTTCACTACGTTTCCATTGGCGTCTTTTGATTCAACCCACCATTCGGCAGGAGGCAAATTCATCGCAAAAAAGACAACGATGAAAGCATAGAGGATCAAAGCTGCGGTGAGGTAACTAATTCTTTTTACACCGGGTTTTCCGAAATATTCATTGATTAAATCCGTGCTGATAAATACAACGGGCCAGATAAGCGCACCCGCTGTCAGATTGAAATCCATAGTAAAACCAAGAATGTTCAAGTGCGCGGGAGTGAGGCCAACCATTGCTTCCGCGGAGAATATTTTAACACCGATTATTTCGGCAATCAACGCATTTGTGATGAATATTCCGGAGAGGATTGTGAAAAGCCTGTTCCGTTTTTGTAAAAGGGAAATGTCGTGGTGAGTTGTCATCCGGGAATCAGTATTTTACAATTTTACGAAACTATTATTCACTTATCGAAAAACTCTC
>CBQWHS010000287.1:0-5817 GCA_967728665.1 uncultured Chryseosolibacter sp.
AGCTTTAAGAAATGCTTCGATCAAATTCAACCTGGCAAAAAAGTCCTTTTTAATTTCTCGGAAGCAAATATTGTAGATCACACATTGCTGGAGCACCTTCATCATTTTGAAGAAGATTATCATCATTCAGGTGGTCATGTTGTCATTCAAGGACTTGGAAAACACAGAGCACATTCTGACCATCCGCTGGCAACTCGTAAGATATCTGCAGACAGTGCAAGCAGAATGGAATTCAAATTGAATACGCGTCAAATGGAGCTTCGCGATTTTGCTGAAGAAAATGATTTCTCATTCTATCCAATGACCGTTCGCAATTCAGTAAAGTATAAGGGTTTCCCAATAGAAAAAGGAGCACGGATCGCCTATGAGGAGAATGTGCTATCGAAGTATACTGATTATGGAAAGCTCGAAATCACAGACATAACGCTCACCGAAGGCGCACGCATGGCACAGGAAGACACAAAGGTTACTGTGTTGCACATATCAGATATTGAGGTTATCGTTCCTGAATTCGCTCTTGAACCAGAACAACTCTGGACCAAAATTTCAGAAATGTCAACTGGAAAAGACATTGACTTTAAAGACCATCCGGATTTCTCGAAACAGTATTACCTCCGCGGGCCAAATGAAAATGCGGTGCGAGAATTCTTTACGGAAACTTTAATTGCTTACCTGGAGACACACGACAACATTCACGTGGAGTGTCATCGAAACAAATTGTTGGTTTATAAAAAGAGAGATCAACTTGATGTTGCCGAAATCCGTGCAATGATCCAATTCATTGAAGGCTTTTTGAAAGCAATCGAAATTCCGGTTACACAAACCGTCTAAGAAAAAATCTTTTTTTCACCCTGTCTGTCAACTGGAATGAGTCTTTTTGATTCATTCCGGTTGTTCATGGACCAATTCTTAAAATCATTTTATGAAACATGCTATAGTGTTTATATGCTGTATGTCGGTGAGTAGCGCTGTAATTTTTGCGCAGAGCCAGCCGACACCAGCTCAATCAGCACCAACTGAAGAATTAAGGATAAAATTGAATGATGACGGATCGCGTTATTTAAAAATGACTTTCCTCAATCAAACATGGGTTCGTTTTAACCAAAGCAATCCAGGTACTACTGTTCTCAATCAAAATGCTGATCAAACTCTCGACATCGGTTTGCGCAGAACGCGCATACAGTTTTTTGGCCAGGTAACAGATCACGTTTTCATCTATACACAATTCGGACAAAACAATTTCAACTTCCTTTCACAGAACTCAGGCAATCGAAAAATACAGGCATTCTTCCACGATGCTTTGGGAGAATACAAAGTCTGGAAAGGAAATGATAAGCTAAAACTTGGTGGAGGTTTAACAATCGCCAACGGACTTTCGCGGTTTAGTCAACCCAGCGTTGGAACCATTATGACGATGGATGTTCCTGTGTTTGCACAGGCAACTGTAGATCAAACAGATGAATTCTCAAGGAAGCTTAGTGTTTATGCCAGAGGTCAACTCGGAAAATTTGATTATCGCCTGGTGATGAGTGATCCATTCCCGATTATAACAAATGGTCAGACGCTGCCTGCATTAAGTGGCAACGCAACATTTGCACAGGTTGGTCACCATAAACAGTATCAAGGTTTTTTCATGTATAACTTCTTTGACAAAGAAGCTAACATCACTCCGTATATGACCGGAACATATCTGGGAAAAAAGAAGATCCTGAATCTTGAAGCCGGCTTCATAACACAAAACAGCGCGACCTGGACTCGTGAAACACCAGCATCTGACACTGTGTATCATGCGATGAAACTTTGGTCTGTCGCTTTATTCTATGACGCACCTGTCAACGTCGAAAAAGGAACAGCCTTAAATGCATACGCCGGATATTTCAATTACGACTTTGGGCTGAATTATCTTCGATACAATGGCATCATGAATCCGGCTAACGGAATTAAAAATGGTCCCTTCGCAGGAAGTCAGGGTAACGCCTTTCCGATGTTCGGCACAGGACAAATCATCTATGCTCAGCTCGGATATCTTATGAAAAAGGATTTACTCGGCGAAGGCATCGGAACCCTCATGCCTTATGCATCATTGATGAGTGCTGATTTTAATCAGTTGAAAGATCGAATGAACGTTGTTGATTTGGGCGTAAACTGGTTGATCAAAGGCCAGATCGGCAAACTCACACTGGACTACCAGATGAGACCTGTTTACGAAAATGTCGCAGGCGATTTGATCAAGTCAACAACTAAAGGGCAGGTAGTCCTTCAGTATCAGGTGTCCTTCTAAAATGAAGTTTCAATGGATCGCATTAGTATCAGCAAAATAATTAAGCATCGTTTTGGACTAATCTTTGTCCTGACTATTCTGATCACGGCGGCTTCAACAATTACGAGACTGGTATTACTCGCGTTGACGGTGAGCAATACCAGTTTTTCTTTTTTGGAGGTAATTGAATTGCTGGCCATAGGGTTGTTTTATGATCTTGTGACAGCATCATATTACTGGATATTTTTTGTTGTCATCCTTTTATTCATTCCCTCTAAGTGGTCGACTGGAACGGGATTCAAATATTTTATTGGCATAATCATCTTCATCAATCTGACATTAATTCTTTTTGACTCGCTCGCTGAATTTTTATTTTGGGATGAGTTTAATACTCGGTTCAATTTCATTGCAGTTGATTATCTCGTTTACACAAATGAAGTCATCGGCAACATCAAGCAATCTTATCCTGTTGAACTATTGATCGGTGGCGTACTGGCCGTTGCTGGGATAATTTTCTTCTTAATTCGAAAGACTATTCCTTCAATTTCAACTGAACCAATCCCCTTTAAGAATAGAATAACTATTGGATTTCCGTTATTGATAGTTCCTGTAATATTTTTCTTTGCGATCCCACGAGGCGATGTCTCCGTGAGCAAAAACAATTTTGTAAATGAACTGGCTGAGGACGGATTGTACCAATTGTTTGCCGCTTACAGAAATAACGAGATTGACTACGACAAATTTTATAAACGCATTGAGGACAAAGAAGCGTTCACACTTATAAGGAATTTGTTGACTGCGCCAGATGTAGAATTCACAGATTCCAATCCCTTTAATCTGGAACACCTTGTAAAGAATAATCAACCTGAAAAACGTTTGAATGTAGTGTTGATAAGTGTGGAGAGTTTCAGCGCCTCATTCATGGAAGCGTTTGGTAACACCGAAAAAATTACGCCTCACCTTGATTCGCTCGCCAGTCAAAGTTTGTTTTTCAACAACGTGTATGCAACGGGAACAAGAACTGTTCGCGGACTTGAAGCATTATCACTTTGCATCCCTCCGACTCCGGGTCAATCCATCGTGAGAAGACCGGAGAATGAACATCTCTTTTCACTTGGTAAAGTTTTTGCCTCGAAGGGTTATGACACCAAATTCATTTACGGCGGCTATGGCTATTTCGATAATATGAATTACTTCTTCGGTGAAAATGACTACGAGGTTCATGATCGCGTAGAAATTCCGGAAGAAGACATTGATTACGAAAATATCTGGGGTGTTGCCGATGAAGATCTGTTCGATATGTCGTTGAAAGTGATTTCCAAGGCGGCAAAAGCCCGTCCTGTATTCGCTCACATCATGACGACTTCAAATCACAGGCCGTATACATATCCGGATGGAAGGATCAACATTCCGTCACACACAAGCAGATCGGGAGCTGTGAAATATACCGACTTTGCGATCGACAGATTTCTAAAGAAAGCGCGCAATGAAAAATGGTTTTCGAATACGATTTTTGTCATCATAGCGGATCATTGTGCAAGCAGTGCCGGCAAAACGGAACTTCCAGTCGAGAAATATCATATCCCGTTGATAATTTATTCGCCGGGCAATATCGAACCTAAAAAGGTCGATCAGTTAATGAGCCAAATCGACCTTGGGCCAACATTGGCAGGCCTGCTCAACTTCTCTTATAAAAGTAAATTTCTCGGCTTTGATATTTTTAAAATGCACCTTGACCAAAGCAGGGTTTTTGTGAGTACATATCAAAAGCTGGGCTTCTTAAAACACGACACATTAGTTGTGCTTGAGCCACAAATGAAATCCAAAATATTCAAGATCAATCTGAACGACTACTCAACAACCGCGACAACGGAAAATAAAAAACTGATGAATGAGGCGATTGCCTGGTATCAAGTATCAAGCTATGCTTTTAAACATCACCTATACCAGTAATCTCATAAGTACCAACAACGCTGCAATTGTTCGGTCACTTGTAAGTAAGGTTTAAGTTTGCAGACAAGTGCCGGATGAGAGTCCGGCATTTTTGTTTTAGCTTTGCGCGATGCAATTCAGCTTAACAGAAATTTTTTCAGTCACGTTGATTCTGTTCTCGGTGATCGATATCCTGGGATCTATTCCTTTTATCATTCTGATTAGAAAACGAGAAGGCAAAATCCAGGCTGAAAAGGCCACGATCATTTCTGCGTTCCTGATGATCATTTTTTTATATCTCGGCCAATCAATTTTACAGCTTTTTGGTCTTGACGTTGCCTCTTTTGCTGTGGCTGGCGCGATCGTGATCTTCATCGTGGCGATGGAAATGATTCTCGGTATTACATTGATAAAAGATGATCCGAACGCCAGAGGTTCTGGCTCTGTGGTTCCACTTGCTTTTCCATTGATTGCCGGCGCAGGAACGCTCACTACAATTTTGTCACTGAGAGCCGTATACGAGGAAGTGAATATTCTCATAGGAATAGTGCTTAACGTGTTAGTGGTTTATGTTGTTCTCAGATCCAGCCAATGGCTTGAACGTGTTATTGGTGAGTCGGGCTTCGCAGTTTTAAGAAGAGTGTTTGGCGTAATTCTTCTCGCCATCGCAGTAAAAATATTCAAGTCTAACGTATTTTCAGGATGATTAAGATTTATACGGATGGTGCAGCGCAGGGCAACCCAGGTCCAGGCGGGTTTGGTGTAATCATGAAATATGGAGACTATGTCAAAGAGCTTTCGCAAGGTTTCCGCTTGACGACTAATAACCGGATGGAATTATTAGCAGTAGTCTCCGGCTTGGAGGCGATTAAGAAAGAGGGAATTCCAGTCACGATTTTTTCGGACTCTGAATATGTGATCAATTCGGTGGAGAAGGGATGGTTATGGAACTGGGAAAAACAAAACTTCAAAAAGAAAGCGAACGTTGATCTTTGGCAACGCTACATTCCTTTGCATCATCGGTTCAAGCCAAAATTCTCATGGGTGAAAGGCCATGCAGGTCATCCAGAAAATGAACGCTGCGATTATTTAGCTGTGCAAGCCGCGAAGGGTTTTAACTTGCTGGTGGACGAGGAGTATGAAAACAAAGATCGATAGTTTGTTGTTCGACTCTATGGTTAATCTTGAGCACCGCACCGAAAGCTAGCAGCGAGCGAAGGATTCAAATTCAAACGCCGCAGACATAAGTCCAAATATTTTAATCTTCAAGTTTTTCAATATCAAAGACCAAGATCAAGAATCCAATTATTTCTCAAACGGAGATCCTTCGCTCGCTGATCATTTCTATTGCCATGCTCGGGACACCTGGCTCATCTTGAGTAGTTCGTTTAAAGTTTATAACACACGATATCAGTTGCATTCGGTCGGTAATACACGAAGTTGTAAATCTGATCTACATCATACTCCGGATCTTTATCGTTTTTAATGTCAACAGCATTTTGAACTTCACCGTTGTTCTTGCTGACTTGTACCAATTGGTTTCCCTTTTTTTCCTGAGTCGTCATCATCATCACAAATCCTGGAGTATTCTGCGATGCTTTAAACCTGGCGCTGAATTGTTTCAA
>CBQWHS010000288.1:0-5814 GCA_967728665.1 uncultured Chryseosolibacter sp.
CTTATTCTCGCCATTAGTTTCCCCATTGCCATCTGTATTATTCTCGAAGATCTGATGGATTTTCCTTTATTAAAAAATAAGGCGCAATGGTTCCTTATCCTTCCGCTGGGTGCTGCCGTTGCACTGGCATTACTCTATCGCAACCAGGTACACGCTGCAGTCAGTGTTATTGCAGGGTCGTGGATGATCGTGATCTTCTGTTTCTTCACGATCGTTTATCCTGCCGTGGATAGGAATAATCCGGTGGTCAAAATTTTGCAGATCATGAAGGGAGCCCAGGTTCCAGTCTATTTTGCAGAAAAATACAATCCATCATTTTCATTTTACATGCAGAACCCGATTGCTGCAGTAGACACGATAAAAAATCTGAATGCCAAAAAACCATTCTATGTTTTGTCGATGAAGAAGAAAGTCGATCAGCCTGATTCACTCTTCAATCGATATAAAGTCGTGTTCCAAAGCAGGGAGTTGTTCGAGCCATATTATTCTGTGCTACTCTATAATGACGCTGCTGTTTCAAGTCTTCATTAAACTGCGCGACAGCATGCAACGCGTTTCCATTACAGGGATACCTGCTGGAATTCGGATAGTCTTCGCCGTGCTGTCGGCGATCATGGCAGTTCAATATTTCAACACCAAGATTTATGACTTGCCAAGTGCCCAAGAGTTTTACGGAGATCATTGGTACAATCCGTATGAAAAATTGAACCGGGAATGGCTTAAAGCCAACTTCCATGCACATTCAACAAGCTGGGCCGGAATCACCAATGGTCATCAACCCGGCGATGAAGTTGTGAAAGCATATATGGCCAATCAATACGATGTTGCATCGCTCTCCGATTATCACCGAATTAATGATGCCACATATATTCCGGGAAACATAGCCATTCCTGTATTTGAACACGGCATGAACATCACAAAGGCGCATCACCTGGCCATCGGTGCCACTGAAGTTGTCTATGATAACGTGATGTTGTGGCAAACAACACACATGAAGCAATCGATGATCGATAGGCTCAACGATGTCTCGTCAATTGTTTGCATCAATCATCCGGGCATGAAACGCTGCCATTCGTACGAATCAATTTCCAAATTGACAGGATATCAATTGCTCGAAGTTTTGAACGGCCACCGAAAATATTTTGACTACTGGGATTCCGTGCTGACCGCAGGCCGGCCTGTTTGGATCCTGGGAAATGACGACTGTCACGATATCGAGAGGGAAAAATTTTCTTTTGCGTGGAATATTGTGAATGCCACAGGTCGAACTGAAGCAGACGTGATCGAAGCGTTACGTAGCGGTCGAAGCATCGCTGTTCGGAGAAACCACACGTTTAAAAATGCGGATTCACTAACGGCATGGTGCGCCAACAATGACGGAAACATTCTCAAGTCGATCGATGTACGTGGCAACGCTATGACATATCGTTTCCAATCGAACATCAAGCGAATAAAATTAATCGGCCCACACGGCCGCGTCTTGTTAGAACAAACCAATACGGACTCCATACGCTATTCGCCGGGGAACGAGACAAGCTATGTGAGAGCTGAGATTGAGACAGACGAGTTATCAGTTTATTTAAATCCAATTATCCGATACGATGGAGAAAATATTCCGGCGAACACACGGCTCGCCACGGTTGAATTTCTTCCTACACTGATTTTACGTTTGTCTATCGTTATCTCGTACTTATTCATCCTTACTGTTCTTTTCCCGCAAACCATCCGTTTTGTGTTGTATGGCCATGCGCCCAAACAAATACTCTATGAAAAATAATACCCCTGAGATTTCGGTTGTCATCACGTTGCTTAATGAACGTGACAATATCGCCCCGCTATTGACGAAAATATCAGAGGCCCTCAGAAACCTGAGTTACGAGGTCATCCTTGTCGATGACGGATCTACAGACGGAACTGTTCGTGAGATAAAAAAGCATGCTGGCGAATTTGTCAAGCTTGTTAAGCTGTCGCGCAATTATGGCCAATCGTTGGCGATGGCTGCTGGCATACATGAGGCAAAGGGAATTTACACTGTTACCATGGATGGTGATCTTCAAAACGATCCGGCAGACATCCCAATGCTCGTTGGAAAAATTAAAGAAGACGATTTTGACTTGGTCGCCGGGAATCGAAAATCCCGCCAGGACAATTTTCTCGTTCGAAAGTTGCCCAGCAGACTTGCGAATGCCATGATCCGGAAATTCTCGGGTGTGAACATCAGCGACTACGGCTGTTCTCTTAAAATATTCAAAACCGAACTTGCAAAAGAGCTCGGTCTATACGGTGAATTGCATCGGTTCATTCCTATCCTCGCCCATCTCCAGGGAGCGAAGATTGCCGAAGTGAATGTTAATCACCATGCAAGGATTTTCGGCAAGAGCAAATACGGGTTGGGAAGAACATTTAGAGTTGCCAGCGACTTGCTGCTCCTGGTCTTCTTCCAAAAGTATGTGATGAAACCAATGCACTTATTTGGAACGATCGGGCTTTTCTCTTCTATCGGTGGAATCTTAATTAATCTCTACCTACTGATTGAAAAGCTTATGGGGTTTGACATCTGGGGAAGACCGCTGCTTGTGTTGGGCATTATCTTGCTGCTCGGAGGAATACAATTAATCACCTTTGGATTTTTAGCCGAGTTAATGATGCGGACATATTTCGAATCGCAGAACAAGCTTCCTTATAAAGTGAAAGAAATATTCGTAGGCAACGCATCTCAGGATATCATCAAGAACCATGCTTTCAACAACATCTATTAAACATACCCCATGAAAAAATTCAAAAAAAAACAAATCCATGAAATAGTGAAGGCATCGTTAACCAAAGCGGTGACTGATCTTACGGTCGCACCCTCGAAAAAACTTAACAAAGCGGTCGCAGATGCAATCAAGAAAATCACAAAACATATTCACCAGGAAGGCAAGGATCGCGCAAAGCAGGACAAGCTGGCTGTGAAGAAAATAAAACGCGTTGAGACAAAGTTAAATGGCAAGAAGAAGAAGGTAGTGACGATCTAAAAGTCATTAGTCCGCAGCAGCAAATTCAATAGCCTCGGTCTCGGGGCTATTTATGCTACCATACTTAAGATTTGGAATAACCAAAGTAAACACCGTCCACTCACCTACCCTTGACTTAACCGATATTTTTCCACGAAGCATTTTTACGGATTCTTTGACAAGGAATAATCCAATGCCTGTACCGTTTGAATGTTCTACTGCCCGATAAAACATATTAAAAATCTTGTCCAAATGTGTTTTGCCAATACCGATACCGTTGTCGGTAATCGATAGTGTTAAATTTTCTTCGTTGGCGAATGCCTCGATGGTCACAACAGGCTGTGACTTGCTGAAGTCTGAGTATCGAAAGGCGTTCGAGAGTAAATTTTTCAGAATAATTTCGATCCGTGTCCGGTCGGTGAACAACTCATCTCCGTGCACTTTAACATCCACGCGTATCCGGTTGGCCTCTGGTAAAAATTTAAGCAATGAAATCATATCGCTCAAAACGATCGCAAGATCGATGCGCTCTACTTTGAGCTGCTGACGTTTATTCTTTGCGTAGTCGGTAATGTCGCCAATGAATCCATTCAATTTTTTTACAGAGGCCGACATCATTCCGAAATAGTGGCTATGTTGTTTATCGTTTATTTCCTTCTCCGCGAGCATTACAAGGCCATCCAGTGATGCGAGAGGCGATTTCAGATCGTGGGCCGCGCTGTAAATGAACCGATCCAGCTCAGCGTTTAATTTTTTCAGCTCGTTATTTTGTTGAAGAATTTCGTTGAATTGTTCTTTGAGCTTACGACTCATTTTTATGAACGACTGCGAAAGGGTGATGATCTCATCTTCATTGCCTGCCTGTTCCAAATCTCGCTCATCCAATCCTTCTCTTACAATAAACTTGCCCATAGATTGGGACAATTTACGGAGCGGTCTAGCAAGTCGTGTCGACGTATAATATGTCAGTGCCATAGACATCAGCACAAGTGTAGCGGTTACAATGGAAAATATTACAGCGCTTGATGTGATGAGCGCTTCCTTCTTTGCGCTAATGACGCGGGTTTGCAGCGCAAGATTATTGGCTATATCCTCCGTCTGTTCATTTAAGGACTGCATTAATCCGGACGTAGGTGAAATTCCGATCTCAAAGCTTAATCGCTCTACTTCATGAAAATGCTGCTGATACTCCGACAACAATCCGCTTGCATTGTGTTGACGTCTCTTATGAAGTTCACCCACCAATCGATTTGCCAGGGCATCAAACAGCACAATATACTTTTCTTCTTTGCGAAGCATAAAATCCTTTTCATGTCTTCTCAACATTAGCAAGTCAACCAGAGCGATCGGTGACGACTGGCTTTCTAACTCGTGAGCGCAGGCGCGCATGATTCCTTCAAGTCCGAAGTCTTTATAGCCACGTTCATTGATCTTGTTTGTTACTATTTTAAATGTGTTGCTATACTTCTGCAGTGCAAGCTCCAAC
This sequence comes from uncultured Chryseosolibacter sp., assembly GCA_967728665.1. GTDB lineage: Bacteria > Bacteroidota > Bacteroidia > Cytophagales > Cyclobacteriaceae > Chryseosolibacter. The sequence goes on from CBQWHS010000288.1 coordinate 4,483, forward strand.
GCGTTAAACTTATCTTCATCCAGGAAGCCAAGACTGGACAGTCGCTGCACTAACGCATCATTTTCCTTGTAAATGATTTTGAACAAGCTATCTCGTTTGGCCAACAGAGAACTTTTACCAGTTTCAAAATAGGTGGTGTTAACAGTCTCAAACCTCAAAAAGTCGAGGTCGGTCTTAATCAATTGAATGATCCTGATACGCTGGTCATCAAGTTCCTGTCCTGCATTAGCTGCCTTCCGCGTTTGAAATAGCAGGTACAGGGCAAGGATGGAAATAATGACAATGTTGAGAACTAAAATTCCAAAGGAAAGAAAGAGTTTTTTTGAAATGGAATTAAGTGGTTTGACCATCGGGTATAAAAGCCGAAAATTTGGAATTCTTTTCCGTAAACTTCGCCTTTGTATGTTAAGGCTTTGTTAAATGCGCTAATAGCCACAGCGTTGTATTAAAACAAGCCGAAGTCTTCATCACATGTGATAAAAAAAGAAGCCGCCCCAATCACAGGCGGCTGATCTTTCAGTAAAACACTTAACCTAAACAAAAAAAACGCTTATCTTCTGGAAGCCAACATCGAGTTGATGATGTCACCAACTGCAACGTCAGACTTAAATTCTTTACCCACAAAACCTGCAAATGTTTTTGCAATCTGACTTTGATAAAATTGTCCCTCACCTTTCAACTCGCCAAGCGGTTTGGTATCTGGTCCAAGCACCGCGATCCATATCTGGCTAGCCTCTGGTACTTTTTGTCCATGATGCTTCCAGCTTTCTGTCGAACTGCCACGACCATGATCAACCGTGACAATCAGGGTGGTTTTATTTTTGTATTGCGGATCACTTTGTAAATAATTCCAAAGTTCACTAATGAATCCATCGGTGTAATGAGCTGAATTCAAATACGCGGCATACTCGCCTCCGTGCGCGAAATCATCTGTTTCATCGAATGCAAAATACATTGCCGCGGCTTGTTCTTTTTGATATACTCTAATCCATAATAAAATGTAAATGCATCAAGCCTAACATCGCCAAGCGGGTTCGGAATCGATGTGATGAGCTTGTTCATTGTTTTCTCCGTTTCGTTAAGGTCTTTTCCTTCGATTGGAAAAGCTCCCGTGCTCACAAATACTCCACTCCGTTTGTCATTGATGATAAAAGGGAACACATCCCACGATGTGAACGCTGCTACCTTTCCTTTAAATTCTTTTTGCGAGTTAAGAAACTCAAGGACGTTGGTATTCGGGTTGTAAAATTTATCATTACTGTGAACGCGTTCATTGTCGGCTTTGCCCGTCAGAATCTCATTATAGCCAGGATAAGAAAACAATTGATTGTT
>CBQWHS010000289.1:0-5809 GCA_967728665.1 uncultured Chryseosolibacter sp.
ACAGTATTGCCGCTAAATTGATAATGTTTCCCATCAAAAATTTCAATAAAAAAGCCTGATGGATATTTTGAATCCTTGGCGTCCACGATCAGATCCGAAAGTTGAATAGTAATCGATTGGCCCTGTTGGGTTGTGAGTTGCCGCTGGCCCTTTATCTCGGGTGTTCCTTTGCCTGCCAGTATATAAACGGGACAGAGAAAAATAACAAAAAGAACGATCCAACTTTTCATAGCAGACATGTGAATAAAAAGCGTGTACCCGTTCTGGTAAAACGAGAACGCATTCTTATAAAATATTTCCGTTTCACAAACCAAATCCTCTTTGCGGGCGTTATTTCGATGATGGCGGTCGTCATCGGTCGTGATTCAAATTCAGCATGTCCGTTGAATTTCAATTACCGCTTATGTTTCACTTAAAGAAAGGAGGTACCATGTCTAGTCCCACACGAAGATTTTATCAAAACAACATAAGCTATCAAATTCCACAGGTCGTGGTTTGATTGAGGGGTTGTGCCTCGTGCAATTTTTTAGATTATGTGATAAAATTGAATGAGGATTTTAAAATCCCGTCTGGGGCACAGACGGGATTTTTTGCTTTAATGATTTACTGTTTTCCATCAGAGGTATCGCCCGTACCTGAATTCCCAGTAAATTAGGAAGTACCTTAATGTAGTTACAGCCTATGAACCGACGTGAAGTCATCGCAGGGATCGGGATCGCCACCGGATTAACACTTGCACCAAGCCTTTCATTCGCCCAACAAAAAAAACCTTCGGCTTTTAAATTCTGCCTGAACACCAGCACAATCAAGGGACAAAAGCCAACAGTGCATGAAACGATAAATATTGCCGCTAGGGCTGGCTACGACAGCATGGAACTTTGGGTTGGTGACATTAGCGATTATAAAGCGCAAGGAAACTCGCTTGGTTCGTTGAAAAAACTTCTAGATGACAGCAAGATCACTGTGGAAGATGCAATTGGTTTTGCGCCATGGATGGTTGAAGATGAACAGCAGCGTGAGGCCGGCTTCCGACAGATGAAACAAGAAATGGAATTGATGGCGGAGATCGGTTGTAAACGTATTGCTGCACCTTCCGCTGGAGTAAAGGGCGATGCACCGCTTGATTTGTTTAAAGTAGGAGAGCGATATAAACGACTGTTGGATCTTGGCCGGCAAACCGGAGTAATGCCTCTTCTGGAATTTTGGGGAGGTTCCCCAGTGTTTTATCATTTCGGTCAGGCACTGATGGCGGCTGCTGCTGCAAATGATCCTGATGTAAAAATTTTACCTGATGTATATCATTTGTTCCGTGGGGGTTCTGGTTTTGACTGCTTGAAAATGGTTAATGGCAATGTCATTGACGTAATTCATATCAATGATTATCCTGGAAATGTTTTGCGTCAGGAACAGAATGATAGTCATCGTGTTTTCCCTGGAGAGGGCGTGGCTCCGCTGAAACAAATCCTCACCGATCTAAAAACGATGGGCGGTGTAAAAGTACTTTCGCTCGAGTTGTTCAATCGTGAGTATTGGCAAAAGGATGCACTTGCTATTGCGAAAACAGGGTGCGATAAGATGAAGAAATTCGTAAACGATCTTGCGTAGCCTTGAACCTATTCTGTTCTCAAGCATTTAACCGGATTAACGCTTGCAGCCTTAATGGCCTGGGATGCAACCGTGATCCACGCGATCAACAGAGTGATCAATCCGGCAGCAACAAAGTACCAAATTTCAAGGTCGATGTGAAAGCGAATCGCTGCAGCCATTGGTCTAACAACCAGTAGGCTACTGGTAATCCAAAAGTTATCGAAATAAGGAGTAGGTTATGTTGGATCATGACGGTGTGGATTGACGGATTATCATAGAGTATATGAGTAATAGTGAATGGTTGCAGAATTGTAGGAATTTATAAAGGAAAAATTGAATTATGCATTTCAGACACCCTTCTTGTAGAATATTATGCGCCTCTTAAATAGGAAGAAATTCACCAAATATTCAGACTTTGTTATCAAAGCGGAGATACTTATAGCCGACATCGTCCTAAATGGACCTATGGTATTCTTTACTTGCCGGAGAGTTAAGAATGAAACATAATTTCTGATCCGGCGACAACAGCGGTCATTTCGATCAAAGCCACACAAAACCATCAACGCATTGCTAAAACACCTTCAATTGATTACCTTAATGATCGTTAGATAAGGGTGTTTATCATGTATGAATAGCCGAAATGTGAACTAACAAGAAAACCACAATGCCTAAATTTATTATCGAGCGTCAAATTCCTGAAGCTGGAAAGCTATCAGCTGAGCAACTGAAAGCAATCTCTCAAAAATCGCGTGAAGTTCTTTGCGCCCTTGGCACTGACATTCAGTGGATACACAGTTATGTTGCAGGCGATAAAATTTACTGCGTTTATATCGCGCCAAGCGAAGAGCTGATTATGGAACATGCAAAACGTGGTGGTTTCCCTGCCAACTTAATCACTAAAATTTCAGCTATCATCGAACCGGCAACTGCTGAATAATTTCCCCAATGATTGCGTCAGCCCGACTATGGATTAAACAAAATACGTTGCTGTTTTTTTTCATTGCCTCTTCTGTCGTTGGTGTTACATTGTTTGCCATTCCATTCACTCGTGACTTCGGAATTAATTTTGTCACCGAGATCATCGGTGTTTGGATTACCGTGTTCCTCATCAATCGCATCCTCGAAAAACGAGAACGGGAAAGACGGGTTGTAATTGATTTGCGAATTCTTCGCGAGACATCGTCAATCATTGCGTCATTTTTTTCGATTTGGAAACATCTGGCCTGGAAGTATGCACCGAATGTTAAGATTAACAATGAGGAAGATTTAAAAAGAACTTATCCAACACTTATTCAACGGACGCAACTTGATCAGCAATTCGAGGTTATCTCCATTCATGACCCTGAGTCGTGGAAATTATTTTTTCATAATCGCACCATTAAACAATGTTTTGAAAATTATCACACGTCTTTGTTGGAGGACATCAATTCTACGTTGAACAATTTCAAGGCTCATATCGAACCAGAATTGTTGGGATGCTTTCTTGAACTTACTGAAGACCGTTATTTCAGAGACATGGCCTCGCTTTGGCAGGTTGAATACAATGTCGTGTTGGATGATTTTGGGCAAGATGAAAACAGCCTGAGCTCATACATGAGTGAAGAAGTTTCTCACTTTTCGAAAATCGTTGCTCTGAAGAATTATTGCGAGAAACTGCGAATAAGAATTTCCGAATTTACTGACGTACCAACAAATGCCTACGACTTAAGCCGATATTTTGTCAACCCGGTGGTCTATCACGTCCGCGCTCCCGAGATACTGCACACAGGACTCACACAAAATGATATTTGAAACACGATAAATTTTTTTCGATTCGATGGATTCCGTTGCACTTGTGGCAAAGAATATCAAAGCAAATCAGTATCAACCCAAACCGTCAAAAAACTAAAGGATCGTATAATCTAACAACCGCCTAATGATTCCACAAATTGAAATGATTGGTGAGCGAAAGCTGGTAGGAATACGAATTGCAATGAGCTTTTCAAACAACAAGACGGCCCAACTCTGGAGAACGTTTATGCCGCGAAAACGTGAGATAAAGCATGTCTCATCATTGGATTTAGTTTCAATGCAATTATATCCCAGCGGATTTGATTTTGATACAAACACATACTTCGAAAAATGGGCAGCTGTCGAAGTCACAGAGCACTCAAATGTTCCTGTTGAAATGGAAATTTCCACAATTCCGTCAGGGCTTTACGCGATTTTTCACTACCAGGGCTTAAGCACAGACACTTCGATATTTCAATATATTTTCATGGAATGGCTACCATCCTCTGGCTACGTGCTTGATGATCGACCGCACTTCGAACTGCTCGGCGCAAAATACAAGAATAACGATCCAAACTCTCAAGAAGACATCTTCATTCCCATTAAAAAAATATGAGTATCAATTTCCGATCTGAGTCTTACTTTCCGTGGCATGTAAAGTTTGTCGCGGTCGTTTTAGCATTTGTTGGCGGGTTACTACTTTTCCAATATGAATGGTTGGGAATTTTTATTCTGGTGGGATGTGCGGCTGTGTTGACTTCCCACTATGGTGTTGCTATCGACCCGTCAAAGAAACTGTATTGCGAATATGTTTGGCTGTTGGGAATTCGGACGGGAAGCGACAAATCCTTTTCCGCAATTGAATACATTTTCATAAAACCCAATCGACAAACTCAAACAATGAATTTGCGGGCCATTTCATCAGACGTAACAAAAGATGTTTTTGATGCGTATCTTAAATTTTCGGAGTCTGAAAAAATACATCTGTTGACACTGGAGTCTAAGACTGCACTCATAAAAAAAGTGAAAACGCTTGCGGTACAGCTTGATGTGAAGGTACTTGATTACTCGTCAGGAGAGGCAATTGTTGTGTAGGCTTGTTTGGTAAAACAACTTGCCAGTAATGCCGGAAGTCTTTAGTTAAATAATTTCGGGTTTGTTTCCCCAACACTCGCATTCACCTGTCACGAAGCTACAATTGCATTTCTCTTTTTTGAATTAAGATAGATTTCAGCAACTACCCAATTCAGCACCCAGCTGGACCATGCGATGGTGGCATAGGCTATTGGTTGTGAAAGATCGATCCACCAGGAAAAGATAAAAACGTATAGTCTCAATGTGATTGCTGCCAACGTCAATGAGAAACTTCGCGTCATCCACGCTTGATGTGCATTAATGTTGCCTTGTCTGATTGATATGTAGGCAAGCCAGGTAAAAGCAATCCAACATGCGCATTGCAGAATAAAACTTGTGAGCACAAGTGGTCCGCGATTAATGAACAAGCTCATGATTAATCCACCCGGAGCGGCAAAGAATAAAATTCCTCCGACATAAAATTTCCCAAGCCATCGATGAATGCGAATTGACTTCGCGCGAAATGCAGGCGCCATTTGGTTGAATCCGATCAACAAGATTAGCGCTGCAATAATTACATGAGCATAATACGCGGGCAAATACCATCCTGTTTCTATGGCTTTCTGTTTCAAGCGAAGGAAACCATAGCGGGAATCAAGGTTAAGATAAGACAACGCATTTATGGATAGCGGAATTGCCATTGCCAACAATATCGCATAGGCCACTTTTCGAAACACTTTCCCGACGTTTATAAATTAAACTTTAACTTTTGAATTCTCTTCGTCAGTTTCGATTAGTGTTTGCAAAACACGATTTAAAAAATCAAGGTTGTAACGGTCAATGTCACTAATCTGATCATTGAATTCTTCAATAGAATGATAACGTGGCTGATACTTGTCTTGAAACAGTTGTTTAAATTTCTCCTCTTTCTCAGGTTCTGTAAAAGTGAATCCGTTCATCGCTAAGATCTCATCGCGCATGTAGGTGATTGTTCTTGTGGAAAGAAAATATCTTTGTTCGGGCTGGTCTTGCCCTTGAACATAGACTTCAAAAACACCGGATAAATAACTGCTATCCAACTTTACAAATTCCGTTTCAGGGAACATTCGATTAGATTTAAGTTCGCTGACAGTTCCCTCTTCAGAAATTGAAAAATAATGATGCTCATAAAGATTGGATTCCCGGGCGATGTCGTATTCCATAAACCAATAGTCGCGTGGTGTTACAACTTCAAGCATGGTGCTATCAATTGAACGAACAGTGATTTGATCGCCTTGAATATTTCCTGAGCCGAGCTGGCGGTGATCAGAATCAACAAACAAAATTTGATTTGATGTGTAGAATTCTTCGCGGCCTTCAATGTAGCGTTGCTTTACAG
>CBQWHS010000290.1:0-5799 GCA_967728665.1 uncultured Chryseosolibacter sp.
ATTCGCATCGCACGATTGTATTTGTTGAGGCACAATGCAAACATTACACCTTGCAAGTTGATGATCATATGCTTTTCTCTGGTCAGATTTTGATTGGGCAGCATCAACTCCTATCGTGCGATGATAAGTCACTTATCAAAAAACTTGAACCTGCCTATTGTATATATAGAATATTCGCTCGCACCTGAAAAGCCGTACCCAGCCGCCATCAATGAGATCGTAAAGCTTTATAAGGAGTTGCTAAAGAAGTATCCTGGCTACAAATTCTCAGTCACTGGGGATAGTGCTGGTGGTGCATTGGCGATTGAGTTGGTATATAAAAGTATGGAGGCAAAAGTGCCCGTCCCGAACTCCCTCGCGTTGATTTCACCGTGGGTAGACTTGAAGACTCAAAATCAATCCTATGTAACAAATCAGGCAGTTGATCCGATTTTAAGTAAAAAAACACTACATGCGCATGCCGTGCTATACAATCCTAAGAACATCAAAGAAGCTGATCCAAGTGAACTTAAGTTCAAGACTTTCCCTCCGGTACTCGTGCTAGTTGGTTCTGATGAAGTCTTGCTTGATGATTCGAAAAACTTCTATTCATACATCAAACCTATTCAGAAGCGAGCTACGCTGAAGGAGCTTGCAGGACAGAAGCACGTTTGGCTTGTTTCGGATATCAGTTCAAAAGCATCGATTGAAGCAATGAAAGATATCGAGGAATTTATCAAATCAAACTAGAACTAAAAGCAATCGGTGCACCGGACATGAGTATCACACCAGGTATTCATGTCTTACAACTGACTACGTTATCTACCTAAAGACGTCCTGTAATCTGAACCAAGATTAAAAAATTAATTACATCAACTTTAAAAATCAAAAAATGAAAACTGAATTACTAACCACACCTGAAGACAAAAAGTACCCACAAACCACTGTGGTAATGACGATCAATGTTCCTCCAAACGAGGCGTTCGATTATATTGCTCCCATTTACCTGCCTCGTATTTTTCCCGGTACTGCATTTATTCCTGGTATTGTCGATACTTCAGTTAAAGAAGGTTGGAATAAAGCTGGACTGAGCAGAACAGTATACTTTAAAGATGGCACAACATCAAAAGAGACGATGTTGACATACAACGGTCCAAAGTCATTTTCTTATAAGAACGAACAATTCTCTTCCAAAATGCTTGGAGCATTAATGATACGTCTTGAGGGTGAATGGCAATTCATCGATCTGAAAAATGGTTCTACAAAAATTGAATGGATTTACCGGACGATTCCTAAAGGATTTTTTTCCAGGCTATTCATAAAACATGTAGTTATTAAGGCATTGAATGGCATGCTGGTCAAAGCGCTCACCATTGCAAAACAAGATCTCGAGACAGGCAATCGTGAAGGTTTAAATTTTAAGTAATAACGGGAAAAAGAGGAAGGCCGCAGTTAAAATTTGCTCTCAATCATGATCTGATTTCACAGATCATCTGGCTCAGCTTCAACAATATTACTCAGCAATACATCACCTTACACAAAGTGTAAGCGAGAATCCTTTAACAGAGCAAAATTAGTCCCAACATAGTCCCAGAAATAAAACAACCTTGAAATCAAAAGAGATTCCAAGGTTGTTGAGGTCTCGAGCGGATTCGAACCGCTGTGGAAGCTTTTGCAGAGCTCTGCCTAGCCGCTCGGCCACGAGACCCTTTTTATTTATGGTTGAAGATTTTTGATTGGTTGATTTGAATACAAAAAAATTCAAGTCATTAATGCAAATCAAATTCTCACAACATCCTGTGAGCAAAACTAGAAATTCTATTCTGTTATTCAAGATTCGGATTTAAGATTTAGTATTTCACCAAATCTTAAATCCAAAATCTCAAATCAAATATTATTCTGCTTTACCTTCGCCACCTGACATCTTATCTCTCAACGCTGCAAGTGCATCAATATCTCCCAACGTCGACTTTTCAGTTTGCTGGTTGATGTTTTGAATTGTCTTGCCTTTAGAAGGTGCAGGCGCTTTCTTCTTCGCTGCAGCTACTTCTTCTTCTACTGACCAGGTTGCTTTATGCGACAACACGATTCTTCTGTCATCTTTAGAGAACTCAAGAACTTTGAAGTCTAATGCGTCACCAACTTCAGCTTTGGAATTGTCTTCTTTCTGAAGATTCTTCGCAGAAACAAAACCTTCGATACCGTAAGGTAATTCAAGAACAGCACCTTTGTCGTTCTTGCTGATGATTGTTCCTTTGTGAACTGATCCAATCGTGAATACAGTTTCGAAAGTATCCCAAGGATTTTCTTCAAGATGCTTGTGGCTCAACGCAAGTCTGCGGTTTGCAGCATCAAGTTCAAGAACCTGAACCTCCATGGTATCTCCAACTTTCACGAATTCTGAAGGGTGCTTAATTTTCTTCGTCCAGCTAAGGTCAGATACGTGAACCAAACCATCGATACCTTCTTCAAGTTCGATGAACAATCCGAAGTTTGTAAGGTTACGTACAATTCCTTTATGCTTAGTGCCAACAGCGTATTTGCTGAGAACGTCCTGTCTTGTCCAAGGATCTTCGGTGAGTTGTTTAATGCCTAGTGACATCTTGCGCTCTTCACGATCGAGTGTCAACACAACAGCTTCAACTTCATCGCCAACTTTCAGGAAGTCCTGAGGATTGCGCAAATGTTGTGACCAGCTCATTTCACTTACGTGAATAAGACCTTCAACACCTGATTGCAATTCAAGGAATGCTCCGTAATCAGCAACGTTAACAATTTTGCCTTTCACTTTAGAACCAACTTGAATTTCAGCAGGTAATGAATCCCATGGATGAGGCGTAAGTTGCTTCATGCCAAGAGAAATTCTCTTCTTGTCTCCATCGAAATCAAGCACAACCACTTTCACTGTCTGATCAAGTTTCAATACTTCCTCAGGGTGGTTGATACGTCCCCATGAAATGTCAGTGATGTGGAGTAATCCATCAACACCACCAAGATCGATGAACACACCGAAGTTAGTCATGTTCTTGATCACACCTTCCAACACCTGACCTTTCTCAAGGTTAGTAAGGATCGCTGCCTTTTGTTGTTCAAGATCTTTCTCGATCAACACTTTGTGCGATACAACTACGTTATCATTCGTGTAGTTGATCTTCACAACTTTTACTTCAATAGATTTATTAACATAGATATCGAAGTCGCGGATTGGCTTCACATCGATTTGTGATCCTGGCAAGAATGCTTCGATTCCGAATACATCCACGATCAATCCACCTTTTGTTCTGCGTTTTACAAAACCTTCGATAACTTCGTCTTTGTCGAGTGCTTTCTGAACATATTCCCAACCCTTTACAAGCTTTGCTTTTCTACGGCTGAGGATCAGCTGACCCATGGTGTCTTCACGTTCTTCAATGAACAGATCAACGATATCACCAATCTTCAAATTGGTCATGTCTTTGAATTCTGCTAATGGAACAAGACCGTCAGATTTGAATCCGATGTTAAGGATAACATCGCGGTCGTTGATTCCAACTACTGTTCCTGAAACAACTTCGCCAGTGTTCACGGTGCTTACTGTTCCAGAATACATTTTATTCATTTCTTCACGCTTGTCTTTGGAATAACCTTCTCCAAAGCCTTTGCTTTCAAACGCATCCCAGTCAAATTCACCAGGGGTTTGTTTAGCGTAAAGAGATTTTCTGAGTTCTGTTACCGGAATTGCTTCGCCGGAAATTTCTTCTTCTTCGCGTTTGCGTCTTTTTGCAGCTTCAATTGGATCTTCATCCTCATCTGCTGCCGCTTGTTGTCCTTTTGATTTGTTTGCAGGTGCAGAAGGAGCTCCGCCTGTTGATCTTCTGGGTCTTTGTTCAGGCCCTTTTTGTGCTTTCGCCATAAAATGAAATCTGCCCTGATATACATGCAGTTGGCGGGCAAACAACTGCAAATTGGTTTTTGATAGCTTTCAGCCTGATAATCAAGCAAAAAGCCCCACTACTCAGCGGGGCTGCAAAGGTATGAAAAAAACTTAGTTTGTTAAAATCTTAATCGAAAGACTTGTATAGCGCAACGTGATGACAACGAGAGTGTTGGCTTATGGGATATCCTCAATTTTAAGCGTTCCATTAGCGTAATCCATTAGTATTTTCTGAAACAGAAGCCGGTATTTAGCCTGTGCCATATCCGTTTGGGCCTGAATAAAAGTCCTATTAGCCGTAACATAATCTACAAACGCAGTGATACCCAGTTGGTACCTCTCTCTCTCCAGGTTAAGGGCTTGCGTTGATGCTTCTAGGCCAGTGACCCCAGCCATATACGCCTTCTTTACACTTTCAAAATTCTCAACTGCTCGCAAAACATCAGACTTTACAACAACCTCTCTGTTCTTACTTTGCAGTTGCGCGTTCTGATATGCGACTTTCGATTGCATGTAAAAAAATCGATTTTGAAAGCCGCTGAATATTGGAATGTTTAGCGAAAGTCCAAACGAATTAGAACGGTTATCAGTAACAAACTGCTGATTGAAATTTCGATAGGCAGGATCAGCTTTGTCTGCTCCTTTCACTTGATTGTATGCGGAACCATTGTTATAGAAAGCGCTCAAGCTTGGGAGGTAATTTCCTTTACTAGCATGCATGCTCATTTTTGCAGCTTTTTCGAGCTCACGATACTGCCGAAGATCACTGCGTCTTTCCATGGCGACATTTACCATTTCATCCAGGCCCACCTTATCAAGTCCAATAGCGTTGATGTCCCATGCAGGTTCTGCCACTCTTATTTTTAAAGTTGGATCGATCACCAAGGATTGGAAAAGGAGTATTCTGTCATTGGTTAGCGACAACTCTGCTTGCGCAACTCGAAGCTCGGCATTACTTAATAAAGCTTGTTGGTTGTATTCCTCCACAGGAGATTTGCTTCCCAACTCCACCTGACCTTTTACTTGATCTAAAGTCGCCTGTTGTAAAACGACATTTTCGAGTGCGATCTTTAAAAGTTCCTGATCGAGTAAGACTTGCAGAAATTGCGTCGCTACTATGTTTATCACATCCTGAGTTGTGCGATTCACGAATTCCGCCTGTGCATCCATTTGAGCTGAAGCTTGGCGCGCAGTGTTGAAATTAGTTAAGCCACCAAAAATCGGTTGGGAAATACTAAGATTAGCCTGAAGTCCATTAACTGTAGCGTTAACCACTTTTCCTTCCTGTTGAATGAAGCGGTTACCGTTACTTTCATACAGCGTGGCATTGATACTTGCTTGTGGTCCAAGCTGGCCAATCCGGTAAGTCTTGTTCACTCTGCTTTGGACAAGATTATTTCTTTGTGTGTTGAGTGTGACATTATTTTGCAGGGCGATTTTCACAGCCCCTTGGAATGTTAAAACAGAATCGATCTGCGAAAAAATCGGACTGCAAAATCCTCCAACAAATAAGATTACTAATAAACGTGATATCATAATTTTAAGCTCTTTCTAATACGAAATCATCCTCCACTACTGCACCGTCAGCTACTTTAATGATGCGCTTTCCGTAACGTGCATTTTCTTCCGAGTGAGTCACCTGGATTATGGTAATTCCTTCATCGTTCAATTTCTTGAAGATCTCCATGATTTGCTTTCCCTGGTCGGAATGCAAATTTCCAGTAGGCTCATCGGCAAGTAATAGTTTTGGCTGACCAACAATTGCGCGCGCAATGCCAACAAGCTGTTGCTGACCGCCACTCAATTGCTCGGGAAACAAATCTTTTTTCGCCACCATGTTGAAACGGTCCAACATTTCCGCGACCATACTTTTACGCTGGCTTCCGCTCACTCCTTTATATAGCAAT
>CBQWHS010000291.1:0-5779 GCA_967728665.1 uncultured Chryseosolibacter sp.
ATCCGTTACGCAAAAGCATTCAATAACAAGTTTGCCTTTAAAGTAAATTTCAATTACATGAAAGCTGAGGATTGGCATAGCAATGATTACACGACTGATGTCAATCGACCTGAATCAACGGTTAATCTTTCGGGCCAGCCGAATTTTGATGGTGTCAATTTATATGGTGATGAGAACCGTATTAATTTCTCTGTGCCTGTTCCAAGCATTCCTCCATTTGATTTGCGCAGAACCGGATGGAGGGAACAAGACATTGTTGACAACTATGATGCAAAAAGTATAAAGGGCGATGCAGCCATTCATTATCGAATTAATGATAACGCAGAAATTTTGTACAACTATCGCTTTGGTGGAGGAAGCTCGGTTTACCAAGGTTCGCAAAAATATGCGCTTCGCGATTTCACGCAGCAATTCCACAAGGTTGAACTGAGATCTAAAAATTATTTTGTAAGAGGATATATTACGGCAACAGATGCCGGGGACTCCTATAATATGGCCGCGCTGGGTGGTCTTATCAATGAGAGAATCAGTCCAACTGCGGCACAGTGGGCACCTACTTATGGACAGACATTCGTATTAGCGATGCAAGGTTATGTTCCAGGAGTTCCTGCCGGGGATGTAAATGCAGCGCATCAGGCCGCGCGCACGCAAGCGGATGCGACACGTCCGGCAGTCGGCTCACAAGAATTCAAAGACTTGGTCCAGTCTGTTCGCAATGATTACTTTCAACGTAATCCTGCAGGAGCGAAATTCATCGATGCTTCGAGATTATACCATGGTGAATTTAATTACAACTTCCGCGAGATGATCAAATTTGCAGAAGTGCAAGTTGGCGGCAACATCAGACGTTACAGTTTGTTCTCCGATGGAACAATATTTAACGAAGCTCCAGATGATGGAACAAATTTCAAACGCATCAACATCGATGAGTTCGGAGCTTATACACAGGTTCAAAAAACCATCGCCGATGCTCTTAAATTAACAGCGTCATTACGCTTCGATAAAAATCAAAATTTTAAAGGCAGATTGACACCGCGCATTTCCGCTGTGTATACGTTCAATCAAACCAATAACATCCGCATTTCTTTCCAGACCGGTTTCAGAAATCCTGATACGCAAGCACAATACATTTACTTCCCTGCCGGAACAAACACCCTGTTAGGAAGTGCAAAGAGCAATGCGGAACGTTACGGCTTGCATGAAGGCGGAGCCTACACATACGACTCTTATGTAGCATGGCAAAAAACATCAGGTGCAACCGTTGATCCAACCACCGGACAATTAACTGGTGGCGATATGTCGGTACTGCAAACGGCCTACATTCCTTATGTAAAACCCGAACAGTTGAAGGCTTGGGAGATTGGTTATAAATCAATCCTCTCGCAAAATTTTCTTGTTGATTTAAATGCGTATTACACCACTTACAAAAACTTCATCGGTGGCGATCGTTACGCGTTAATGAACCCAACAACTCATCAGGGAAATCTTGTACCTGCCGGAACAATTTATTCTCCTTATGTAAACTTCCCGGAAGATGTAACATCATGGGGCGTTGGCCTTGGCTTGACTTACAATCTGCCAAAAGGATATGCCATCATTGGTAATTACAACTATGCAAACTTTGACGACAACCGTGAGGCGAACAGTCAATTCCGGGCGGGATTCAATACGCCAAACAACAAATTCAATGTAGGCTTAAGTAATCGAAAAGTTACCAAGAACTTTGGCTTCAATGTCAGCTATCGATGGCAGGAAACTTTTCTATGGCAATCTGATTTCGGATCATGGAATGTTCCCGAATATGGCGTAATCGATGCGCAGGTTAGTTATCGTCTGCCTTCGATCAAAACCGTATTGAAGGTCGGAGGTTCCAATCTTTTTGGAAGCGATTACAGAACAAATCTTGGTGGTCCCTTCATTGGCCAGCAATACTACCTGTCTTTAACATTTGATGAATTCTTTAATTAACAGAGGTATGAAAAAACTATCGTTATATTTTTACATAGCGGCACTGTTACTAGTCGGAGTTTCATGCGAACAAAAGTTGTACGATCATTCAACTGATCCGTGTCCATCTGATGACCCGTCTATTATTTGTCCACAGGTTGAAGCTGATCAGTGCGCCGGAGCAAGTGCAGGCACTGCAAACTTCGCCAAGTTTGTGGCGATCGGAACTTCCTACGCTGCAGGATTCCAGGCAGGAGCATTGTTTACAGAAGGGCAAAATAATTCACTGCCGAAAATATTGTCAACGCAGTTCGCTTGTGTTGGAGGTGGAGCATTTAATCAACCCGATATCAATGCGACGTTGGGCTACAACATCTTCATCACGCCAAATCCGGGATCCGATAATCGTGTGCAAGGAAGAATGTTACTCCAAGGAGCAAGTCCAAAACCGACACCTCAAAAATATGCACTTGGTGATCTCTCAGCGTTACCTAATCCTCAACTGAATCCTGGATTCATTTACTCAGGCGATAAAACGAAGTTGAATAATTTTGCAGTAGAAGCTATTTTGATGCGTCAGGTGTTAACTCCGAATGCAGGCAATTGGACGAAGTCTGCTGCAGAAGGCTTCACTCCCTTCTACGCAAGGTTTGCATCAAGTGCGGGCGCTTCCACGATTCTTGGCGATGCAGCTATAGCAAACGGAACGTTCTTTATGGACTGGTTAGGGATGGATGACTTTATGCTGAATGCAGCATTTGGTGGTGACAATTCTAAAGCTCCGATCACACCGGTTGACGGAGGAGTAGGTGTCGGCTTTGCAGCAACTTATAATTACATTCTTGGAACATTGTTAACAAACCCCAATACAAAAGGTGTCGTTGCAAATTTCCCAAGCATTTTTGCAATGCCACACTTCACATCGGTTGCCTACAATGCACTTCCGTTGGATGCTGCGACCGCAACCACACTGACAACTAATATTGCGAACAACTACAATGCCTTCCTTGACGGAATGGCAAATGCGGGGGCCATCACTGCAACGGAGGCCGCTGCACGTAAACTCACTTACAAAGCTGGGCAGAATGCAATTTTATTGACAGATGAAACCTTAACCGATTTAACTCCTTATATGCAGGGACCTTATGCTGCGCTACAGCCTTATGCAAGAGCACGACAAACAAAAGCCAACGATATTTTGCCCTTGTCAGCGGGTTCAGCAATTGGTGTGACTATTGGTCCAAGCCAAATCTTGGGTGTATCAGTTCCATTAGCTGACCAATACGTTCTTATTCCTTCAGAAATTGCCGCGATTGAAACTGCAAGACAATCGTATAACGCAGTTATCCAGGCAGCGGTGACCGCGAATACTTCACGAATTGCATTGGCGGATGTAAATGCTTCATTCAACACTTTTATCACTACGAAGGCAGCTGTCGCCAACAACATTACTGTGACTCCGAACATCAATCCACCGACAGGTATTTACTCAGAAGACGGATTGCATCCAAATAGCAGAGGATATGCTTTCATCGCTAATATTTTTGTCGATGCCATTAATGCAAAGTTTGGTTCAACGATTCCAAAAGTAAATCTTGCGAAGTATGGCGCCACTGCGCTTCCGATTCCTTAAGGAATAATCAAGTATCTAAATAGCAAAGAGGTTGTCCGAATAAGACAACCTCTTTCATTTTTTCGAGCTACACGTCAGAAAGATTACAAATGGTGCCTATACTATTTCTTTGGCGCCTCTGATGGGTAGTTTGCTTTTTTCCAAGATCCAAATCCGCCTTTCAGATTATAAGCTTCCTTGAAACCATTTTTCTTCATGATCTGCATGGTTTCACCACTTCTTGCGCCGGATGCGCAATACACATAATAAGTTTTATTCGGATCAAGCTTTGAAACTTGCTTTTCGAAATCCTTCTGAAAATAATCCAAAAATACAGCGCCCGGAATCACACCCTTGCTGATTTCATCCGGTGTGCGAACGTCTAATATTACTACGTTGGCGTTTTTCGCATCAACACCGGTTTTAAATTCAGCAGCATTCAAATCCTTAAACACTTTCTTCTGAGCGTTTACAGTGAATAAGAAACAAGTCATGATGATTGACGTAACAAACATTTTCATATATATCCAGCAATTTTATACGCAATAAAACCTATCCATTCCCGTGACAATCGTTGCCAAACATTTAAAGCATCAATTCGCGGAATAATCAACGTGTCAAGATAATAATCTCTTTCATGAGAATGGAAATCCGTTGGAAAAGGTTCCGGAGTTAAACCAACTTTCGAATAACATGCCAGCGACCGCCTCATGTGATAGCCGGAAGTGATGAGCAAACAATCTTTACTATCAATGTGCAGGGCTTCCAAAATACGTTTGACTTCGACCGCAGACTCATGCGTATTCCTTGTCTCTTTCTCAAGTATCATCACACTATCAGGAACGCCCATGACCAACATCGCCTTTCTAAATTTTTCCGCTTCTGGTTCGTTTTTTTCTATAATGCTACCGGAGCCTCCACTGATCAGAATTTTTTTAATTAATCCTAGTTTATACAACTGAACGGTGTGATACACACGATCGGCACCTCTGCCAAAATATACACGGTCTGAAACAGGCATAGCGATCGTTGTCCCTGTTAAAACAATTCCAACCTCGTGCGTCTTAATCTCCCGAAAGGGAACCGGGCTTCCCTCCCACCACGACATGCATTCATTTGCAATAAAATCGTTCGTAAAAAAAAGGAGCAGGATCAGCCCGCTCCAAAACAATCTTTTCTTCCACTTTTCTTTTCTAACAAAGCCTGACATCACCAGCAGGACGACAATTATTGTCACTGGCATCGTCAGATAGTTCAATGTTTTCGACAGAATAAAAAACATGATCGCTCGCCAACTTACTTCTTATACAACGGATTGGACAAATTTCCTATGCCATCAATGATCCTACGCAACACATCAAAATATAGGAGAATTGCCAACGTCAACGTCATTGACCAGATCACACCCATGTTGAACACAAAAGTGTCGACATTTAAACTTAGAAAATGTTTTGCAGGCATATAAAACTGTGCATTGAAATCAACAACGTGATCCGGATCTGGCTCCTTATAAATCGGATAAATCTTTTGAATGAGCTTGCCATCTTTTTCAATAATGCGATGTGTCTCCGATAAATTTTTCACAAAGTCCGCGATCGATTCATTATGATATTCCTCGCGGAATTGTTCAAAACGTTTTTCTTTTTCCGGTGTACTGGTGTACTGGCGAATTTTTTCCTCTTTTGCGTGGTCTGCATTATTATATCGCTTGATATAAAATTGTTTAAGCTTTTCCTGAAAATCGAGCGTGGTTCGGTAAACAGAGGAGTCGAATTTCGCCAGCGTTAATTTATCAATGTCAGGAAATTTGTCAGTGCCAACTATTTTCAGCTCCTGTCCTAATTCATAGCGGATTAAATCAAGATCTTTTTGAACAATCGCGATAGCTTCCTGATCCGCGGATTTGTAATTGCTTAAACAAAACTGAAGTTTAGTTTCTACTTCAGGTAGAAAATAGACTTTCATAAAATCGGCATTGGCCATCGCTTTATCGTACAGATAAAATTGTTTTTCAAAGCGGTTGTCCTTGAATTGGGTAACCATCGCGGCCTCGAATGCCCACCGGGATGCCATGAGATCACCTACCAACGGTACGGTTGCTGTATTGCCAATAGTGGGATTCAGTTTATCAAACTTCACAACCACTCCGCTTAAGATCAACTGCGGAATAATAAGCAAAGGAATAAGAATGTAAATTGTTACAGCGGAGTTAAATGCAGA
>CBQWHS010000292.1:0-5758 GCA_967728665.1 uncultured Chryseosolibacter sp.
GATACAAAAATGCAAATCATTTTTCTGCTGCATTTAAGAGAATGTATGGACTGAATCCCTCGCGCATACGCGAAAAGTCTGCTGCTGATTAAACAAATTTTTTGAGCCGGAATTTTTTGTGTGCATTTGCGGTTATTTGTGCATACCAAAATTACCTACATGCAAAGATTAATCGCACTAGCTATTCTCGCCCTTGCCTTTTTATCTTTCACATACATTTCTAACACTGATCCAATCAGTTCAGTCAATCATAAAAATTTAAGAGTAACTAATTTTGAAGAGTCGACCAAGCGGCTATATGATCAGCTCGGTCTTGAAAAATCGAAGCTTGATTTTTCTGTGTTCAGATTGAGCATGATTGGCTATCAGTCTCTCAAGACATCGGGAGCGTTGAAGAATTCGGCACTAGTCTCCATAATTGACTTTACAAAGCCAAGCACTGAAAAACGGTTTTATACAATTGATTTAACCAACCGAAAAGTACTTTTTCACACCTATGTCGCCCACGGAAAAAATACTGGTGAAAACCGTGCGATAAACTTTTCAAATCTTGAAAATTCAAATCAGAGTAGCCTTGGTTTTTATGTCACAGGAGAAACCTACGTTGGAAGCAAAGGTTATAGTTTGAGACTTGATGGACAGGATAGCAATTACAATGGCAAGATCCGGCTGCGTGGAGTTGTGATGCATAGCGCTGACTATGTGAGTGAGAGTTGGATCAAAAAGTATGGTAGACTTGGCAGAAGTCAGGGATGCCCGGCATTGCCAAAGGAAATTTACAAGCAAGTAATTGAAACGATAAAAGATGGTTCGATGATTTTTGCATATTACAATGATCAAAAATTTTTATCAACCTCGAGACACTTGGACTACAAAAAGGTGATGGATAGTTTGAATGCAAACTCACGTGTTGCGCCATAATGACAATTTTGAATTCCAATTTTCATTCGTGTTGAACTATTCTTCCTTTTAGAATTTTGCCGTTGTCGCGCGATCGGATTGTGACGATACGATCGATCTATAAGTTTCCGGCCTTCTTTAATTGTGCAAGCTGTCGTTTATCATGGCCATAAATATCCTCGCGAAAATTCACGTTGCCGTCTTCATCAACCCAAACAGTTCGATACACTATATGCACAGGATATAGTTTCTTAAGGTTAACATTGATTGGTTCTGGAGACTTCATCGCTTCTTCAATTCGCTCTCGATTCCACTTCGGTTGATCTCTTAGTAGATATTCAGCAAGCTCGATTGGTTTTTCCAGGCGAACGCATCCATGACTGAGCGCTCGTTCCCTCCGTTTGAACAAACCATCCGCAGGTGTATCATGCAAGTAGATATTGAAGTTGTTTGGCATAATGAACTTGACATGCCCAAGAGCGTTACCATCACCAGATTTTTGAACTGCGTGATATTCAGACAAGTCTAAATCATCATCGGTCCAATCTACGTCAGCAGGATTGATCGAATCACGCTTGTGATAAAATTTGAATTCCTTTGAATAATATTCAGGATCAGACTGCAAGTTGGGCAGAAACTCCTCTTCAAGAATACTTTGCGGAACGTTCCAGGTTGGACTAAATGTGATGTATTTTATTGTGTCGTAGAAAATTGGTGTAGCATTGAAATCTGAGCCAAGCACAACACGCATGGTCATCACTTCTTTTTTATTATCGTATACGCGAAGAAAATATTCTGGAACATTTACAATGATGTTATCATGATCCAGCGTTGTGAATGGGCGCCAGCGAAGGCGCTCGAGGTTGAGCGCAATCAAATCTGCACGTTCGCTAAATGACATATTTAAAAATTTGAGCGTCTCGCCAGTGACGATTCCATTTTCGGTCAGGCCGTGTCGTTTTTGAAATTCTTTAACAGCACTAACCAGGTCATCGTCATACATCATTGAATCGCTTTTTGTTTCGGGCGTGTTTGTCGGAAACAAGATCTGTCTTAACCGTGGAACTGCTTTGCTTGTTTGACCTGGCTTGAGTTGTTCGCCAAGCTGCAAAGGTTTAAATGTATTTTGCGATTCAAGTTTTCGATAATCAGCCAGCGCCTTCGTTAACTTCTCATATTGTGGATCGGCAGGATGAAGTTTGTTCAGCTCTTTTCGCAGGCTTGAGCCATTCGTTTGGTTTAAAAGTAAGGCTACATCGTCTTCTTTGGGCGTGCCTTTTTTCCAGATAAATTCGGATGCGCCAGGGTTGCGGATTCGCCCTTCCATCATATGTGTGGTGAACAGAAAGAATGAGGCGGTAATACGAAGATCAACGTTGGCAATCTCCTTTACATCTGGTTTTCGATGCTCATACAGCTTGTTTACTTCTTGCTCAAGCAAATCAATCTCATAGTCTGAGGGATTCATCCCATAGCGATATGACTCATTAACTTCATCTCTGAAAGCTTTGTACAATGACGAAGGTCCTCTGCGGTCAAGCCACACTATTTTGTATTCGTTGTCATCATAAAATGCCTTTGTTTTTGACTGAATCTTCCGATTATAATACCTATGTGCAATCTTGATCTTATTTACAGCCGGTTGTACTGGACATGCTACAGTATCAATGTGATCAAAACGATCATCTTTGCAGCCAGACGGAATTATCAAAAAAAGTAAACTGATGCCGAGCATCCAGTAGATCAATACACGCATTTTCAAAAATCAAAATGTAAACAGCATAATAAAAAAGCTGTTCCACATCGAGAATATGATTTTCAAATTTACTCGTGCCGCAAGGCTTGATGGGACGAAGAATCGACTAGCCCGCCTTAGGAAGTCTGGTGCTAGACGGGATTTTCGATTTTGCCAACGATGAACGTATAGGATAATGCACCGATGAGTCCGAGGGTTGCAATGAAAATTAGTGCTGGCTTGAAGTCGCCACCACTGACGAGATAACCGATGGCGCTTGGGACAATAATCGATGCGAGGTTTCCCATGAAATTGAAAACGCCACCTGTCAATCCGATGAGATGTTTTGGTGATAAGATTGAAACAAATACCCAGGAGATCAACGCCATGCCTGCACCAAAAAATGACAATGCCATAAATCCGATAATGAAAAACGTGCTGTCCGTATAATTTGCACCAACGATGCTCACGGAAAGCACCATGCCGATGATGATCGGAACTTTGCGCGCAAGGCTCACGGATGTTCCCTTTCGGGCAAAGTAGTCTGATAAAAACCCGGACAGTAATAATCCGGCACATGCTGCCAAAAAAGGAATCGATGCGAGGTATCCTGACTTTATGAAACTCAACCCCCTGTATTGAACAAGATATGTTGGGAACCAGGTAAGAAAAAACCAAAGCGTTGCATTCACAGCGAACTGAGCAATATAAATTCCCCAAAGCGTTCTCGTTGCAAAGACTTGTTTCCAGTCATTCCATTCGAAAGAAAACTTTTTGCTTCCGGGCACATCGCCTCTGAATAACGCGCCACCTTTTTCAATGTAGTCAAGTTCCACCGGGGAAACTTTGGGGTGATCCAACGGATCGCGATAAAAAGAATAAAAGATTACTCCCCAAACTAATCCAACCAATCCTGTCAAAATGAAAAGACCTTGCCATCCAAAATAAAATTGAACTGTAACTAACACGGGTGTCAAAAATGCAAGACCAATGAACTGTCCTGACACGTACATCGCAATTGCAGAGGCACGTTCGTGATTCGGAAACCAGTTTGTTACAATGCGATTGTTGATGGGATAGGAGGGTGCTTCAAATGCACCGGTGGCGAGTCGCAGTGAAATCAAACTTGCAAAGCCACGAATAAATCCCTGAAACAAAGTAGCAATTGACCACGTCACAAGACACAGCGCATAGAGCACCCGTGGTGTAACTTTGTCAGCAAGTATTCCGCCAGGGATTTGTAGGAGTGCATATGTCCACCCGAAAGCTGAAAAAATTAATCCCAGTTGAACAGAGGTTAAATTGAGATCTTTGCTTATTGCAACACCTGCAACTGAGATATTGCTACGATCAAGGTAATTGATGACAACATTGACAAATACCAAGGCAAGCATGCTATAGCGAATTCTGGAAATTTTCGGTTTGCTCATGACGTGGTTTATGTATGTCCAAAGTCAATTGTTATCGGGCCGTCCAGCCTCCATCAACAGGAATGATCGACCCCACCATGTAACTGGAAGCATCGCTTGCCAGAAAGATTGCAATGCCTTGAATCTCCTCAAGTCTTGCCCAACGTCCTAGCACCGTTGCGCCCACGATAAATTTTTTCCCTTCTTCTGTCTCTGCAATCGGTGCATTCATCTCCGTGAGAAAAGGACCGGGACAAATGGCGTTTACGTTGATATTGAACGGTGCCAATTCAATTGATAATGCGCGGGTCATTTGCACAACTGCACCTTTGCTCGAAGCGTACGGTGTGCGGTTTGCTAATCCTACCAGGCCAAGCGTGCTTGCAAGGTTAATAATTTTGCCACTGGCGTTTTTCTTCATGTGAGGTGTAATGGCTCGAGAGCAAAGCCACGTTCCTGTTACGTTGACGTCCATGACTTTATTAAAATCCGCAGCAGAGAGTTCATCAATTGCTCCACGAATATTTATGCCCGCACTGTTAATGAGGATATCAATTTTCCCAAAGGAATCAATGGCAAACTTCACCATCGATTCTGTTTGTGTTTGATTTGTTATGTCAGCACCATAGGACAGCACTTGTGTTTTGTAAAGTTCCCAAAGTTGAGTCGCAGCATTTGCACCTTCTTCAGCATTACGATTCACGAGAAGTATTTTTGCACCTGCTGATGCAAGCCCAGCAGCCATGGCCAAGCCAAGCCCTTTCGAGCCCCCTGTAACAATAGCAACTTTTCCAGTTAGATCGAATTGTTTGATGCCAGGGAGGTTCATGGGTTAATTGGTTGATTTTTGATTTGTTGATTTGGTTGATTGTCACTGTTTAATTCTACGTCTGTCTCCACGAAATCCTAAGTCTTCTTTTTTCTCTGCCATTTGCTTTCTGCTTTTGCCTTTCTGCATTCAACTTTAAAACCTCATCCCATTCCCAACTCTTTCCTTGTATACTCAAAACATTTTAGGATATTATTTTCCTCTGCAGCCAACTTCTCATCATAAGCAAGATTTGAAACTTTTGGTAATCCGTTTTTTGTTTTCTTGTCGCGGATAGTTTTCAGTAAATGTGCAAACTCAGGCGATGGAACCGAATCAAATGTAGACCAGTACTCGTCCTTCAAACACGGAATTTGCAAAGGGTCTCGTGTAATCATCTCCAGGTTGAAAGTTACTTTTGGGTTTTGCTGATCGCACAACGTGAATGTTTTTTTCAAGTCAACAATTCCCTGGCCGAGAGGAACTTCAGATAGGAGAAATCCATCTTCATATTCATCAACTCCCATATCTTTAACATGTGTGCTTACTAAATATGGCAACAAGTTCTTTACTACTTCATCAGACTCTTCCAGCAAAGCCATGTTATTTCCAAAGTCTAAAGTAACACCGACCCACTCACTGTTGATTAGCTTCATGATGTCCGCCATTTCCTTCGAGCGCCAATCTTTATGATTTTCAACTGCCAGTTTCATTTTGTGTTTGCGCACAATCGGTTCAGCCAGCTGCAAGGAAACAATCGCGTTTTGTTTGAATTGCTGAAATTCTTCTTTGCTATGAAAATTTTCGTAGCGTCTTCCATTTAGGCACACGGTTCTCAGCACAGTTGCGCCAGCTTCTTTTGCTGCCATCACTTCCTTTTCAAAAGAGCTAACGTTCTCCGCTTTC
>CBQWHS010000293.1:0-5758 GCA_967728665.1 uncultured Chryseosolibacter sp.
ATTATTGAAAGTTTAATAACATTGCGTTATATTTACCGTATAATCTAGCAGATAATGAAATTAGCCGAAGCAAAAACTCAATTTATTCAAGCGTGGGGCACTCTTGGATCCAAGTGGGGAATCAATCGCACCATGGCACAACTTCATGCTTTATTGATGGTATCTCCCGAGGCATTAAGCACTGAGGATATGATGGATGAATTAAACATCTCACGCGGCAATGTGAATATGAATATCCGGGAGCTGATGGACTGGGGACTCGTTGAAAAGGTGCATAAGCCAGGTGACAGAAAAGAATATTTCTGGGCGGAAAAAGATATCTGGAAAATTACAAAACAAGTGGCGAAGGAAAGAAAGAAGCGAGAGCTTGAGCCAATCATCAAGGTACTTGAACAGGTAAGCGACATAGAAGGCGATAAAAAAGATAAAAATGTGAAAGCATTCATCGAAAGTATCAATGGTATCAAACGCATGGCAAGCAATGCCGATAAAACTCTTGACACAATGGTCAAAGCGGAAGAAAATTGGTTCTTTGGTGGAATCCTTAAACTGTTTAAGTAATTTCTTTGTCGCCATTTCTCTGTAAGTATTAAAAGCTTTGAATAGCGTAATATGAAGTCACTCGAAAATAAACTCATTATATACGATAGCAATTGTAAAGTCTGCTCTTCGTTAAGAGATGTTGTATTAAAATTTACGTCAATACCGGAAATAAAAATAAAAGCATTTAAAGACCTGAACCCGGAGCTCACCAGCAATGTGGACCCTCAAAAGTTTAAAAATGTAATGGCCCTTATTGATACAACTGGTGGCGAAACAATTTATGGAGCGGAAGGCGTGGCTCACATTTTCGCGAGTGAATACCGACTTGCAAACTTTCTGTTTCGTTCCAAAACAATTTTTCAAATTTTCAACTTCATTTACAAGACACAAGCCTACAGCCGATATATCATCGCTACGCCAAAGAGCAATTTTAAATGCGACTGCTTTCCCGATCGCATTTTGATGTATCGCATAAGCTTTATCGCGATCACACTTATGTTATCGGTCTTTCTTACTGTCATGTTCGGCATGTCGTTGAAAAATTTCTTTATCGGAATTTCTACAGGTGAAGCTGCGATGCAAATGTTACTGATGGCGGGCAGTGGCTGGATATTGCAAATTGTCCTGGCAATAATAATGCTTCGTGAAAAAGCCTTAGACTACGTTGGACACCTGGGAAGTATAATGGTGGTTGGATTGCTAATCCTTGTTCCGTGGATGCTCTTCCATGCTATTACTGGAATTGTAAATCCCTACTTGCCAGCTTTGAGCGTAATATTTAGCAGTGCTTTAATGCTATATCTCCACATACATCGTGTACGTTATCTGGAGTTGTCACAAGGATGGACAGTCAGCTGGTTTCTATTTCTACAAATCACCGCTTTATTCTGGATCTATTTTTTTTACGTTAAATAATTGTCATGAGTCTGTTGAAAAGAATTCCAATTCATTACAAAGGTGAACTTCACGATGTAAGGTTGATAAACTTTTCTGTGGAGATGGAGGAGGTTTTAGACAAAATACCTCCGATGATTAAGATCAGAAATTTTGGCGGTCGTGCTATGATTTCCATGGTGGATGTGAAACTAAAAAATATGCGTCCTGCAGGAATGCCGTTGCTGCACTTCAATTATCGTCACGTGGCCTTTCGTTTACTCATAGATGACAGCCGGAACAATCATGGTGTAAACAAAGGGATTTTCTTTTTCCGCTCATTTACGGATAAACCTTTGATCGTTTTTGGTGGAACATTGATGACTGATTACAATCTCGAAACAGCAAAGATTGAAGAAAACGGGAACGAGGTGATAATTTCCCAAGACGACAAAATGGTGAAATATTCCATTAATGAGTTAAGTATTGCACCTAATCCCGAATTGCAGACAACAATTGGTGCACTTGACAGAGCCTATTCCATGTTGGGAAACGCAATGCGCGTGACGCAGATTCAACGTGAAAAATGGCCAATTCAATTGGTGAACTGTTTCTCATTTGAAAATACGTTTTTCAAGACTGCAAAACTTGAAGGAGCATTCCGTGTTTTTGAAACAATCTACTACGACTGGTTGCCACCAAAAATAATTGCGTAAATGAGAATCATAGTACTCGGTGCCAGCGGACAAATCGGAACAGTGATCTATGATGGACTACGCAAACATCACGATGTAATCGGTACTTCGAGAAAATCTTCAGAAAAATACTTTCAGTTTAATCCATTTAATGACAATTGGTCTCTTCTCGGAAAGGCAGATGTAGTCATTAATTGCATTGGTCAAATCGAGGCAAGCAGCGCAATGACTTTTCATCGGATCCACGTTGACTTGATTCAACATATTATTGACAATAGAGCGTTACTTGGTAATCCAAGAATTTTGCAAATCTCCGCCTTGGGCGCTTCTTCAACCCATCCGGTAGATTTCCTAAGAACAAAACGTATTGCTGACGACTTGTTGTTACAGCAATCCAACACAGCAGTAGTGCGGCCATCAATTGTATGCACACATTGCACGATGATGGTGAAGAAAATGATTATGTTATCAAATATTGCAAAGTATACCTTGGGGATACTTATCGTTCCGAAAAAGCTTTTGAAAACACGTATACAACCGGTGATGCCTGCGGATCTTATTGACATTGTCGGCGCGATGTGTACAAATACTGAGGTACGCGTTGTGAATGTTGTGGGACCAGAGGCTATGAGCTTGCACGATATCCTCATGCTGCTTTTTAAAATACGAAATCAAAAGCTTCAGGTTCTTGCAATGCCGCGAATGCTTATCGACATGGTTGTTTTAAATATTGTCGCGCGATTTTTTCCAAGTGTGATCAATGCGTCTCAATACAAATTACTGTTCGATGACAATACTGCTGATTGCCAAATTGGTGAACAGCTATTGCAACGATCCCTCCAATCAACAACTGAATTTTTCAGAAACGAATTTGCACATGCCGACCATTGAACTGACTACGACCATTCATGCCCCAATTGACAGGTGTTTTGATCTGGCACGAAGTATCGATCTTCATAAAGCATCGACTAAAGAGACGAAGGAACAAGCGATTGCTGGTGTGACATCCGGGTTAATTGGAAAAGACGAAATGGTCCAGTGGAAAGCAACCCATTTTGGAATAACACAAACACTTACGTCAAGGATCACGCAATTTCAACGTCCCTATCATTTTCGGGATGAGATGACACAAGGCGCATTTAAGATGATCAAACACGATCACCTTTTCGAAGAAGCGCGTGACACTACGATCATGCGGGATGAGTTTATATTTGAATCTCCAGGTGGCATATTCGGTGTAATAGCAAACAAGTTGATCCTGGAAAAATATTTACGCAGTCTGTTAGTGAAACGCAACGAAGTAATCAAGAACGTTGCTGAAAGTGAACAATGGAAATCGTTTTTAAAAATATAGTCTATGGAAATGCCCGTGCTAGACGGTTTAATCGACCGAAGAATCCTTATCAATTATAGAGTTGATCCGGATGTAGTGAAAGCGCTTCTGCCTGGAGACATGGAGCCGCTGGTCATCAACGGATATGCAAGTGCAGGAATCTGCTTACTACGTTTAAAAAATATCGGGATGAAATACACACCGTCGATTCTCAGAATCACTTCTGAAAATGCTGCGCATCGATTCTTAATCAAGTATCAGCAAGATGGCAAAGAAACCCACGGCGTCTATATTCCCAGGCGAGATACTGACTCTATATTGAATATTGCATTGGCTGGAAAACTTTTCTCCTGGCCACATTACCGCGCTAGTTTTCAGACAAACGAATCTGAAGGAAAGTATTTGGTCAAAATGCAGAGCCATGATGGCCACTCAAGTTTATCTGTGGAAGCAGAGCGTGTGAATAATTTTCCTTCAAGCTCGATGTTCGATTCGATTGATCATGCCTCAGATTGCTTTCGTGATTGTTCAACTGGAATTTCACCATCAACAAAACCAAATAGATTTAAGACAATACGCTTGTTGACTAAAACCTGGGCAGTGAAACCTCTCCGCGTTCAAAAATTACATTCGAGTTATCTCGAGAATCAATCGCTCTTCCGAAGCGAAAGCATACAGTTTGACAACGCTTTGTTAATGGAAGGAATAGAACATGAGTGGAAGTAATTATCTAATGCCTAACTATCTAATACCCTGTCAAATTCCTATTCTGACCGTAGCGAATTTACCGGATTCGTTGTCGCTGCCTTAACCGATTCAAAGCTAACCGTTAGCCAAGCAATGATGAGAGCTGAAAGAAACGCGATAACAAAAATTGTCCAGTCAATCGTAATGTGATACGCAAAACCTGTAAGCCATTGGCTCATTCCATACCACGCCACTGGCACGGCGATTACAGTAGCAATCAAAATTGGACGGGTGAATGTTGCAGACAACAAGTAGACAAGTTGAAACCCGGAGGCTCCAAGTACTTTACGTATGCCGAGCTCGCGCGTACGTCTCTCCGCCAAGTATGCAGACAAACCATAAAGTCCAAGGCAAGAGATTACAATTGCCAGCACTGCAAAGACGTTGAACAAACTACCCAATCGTTGCTCTGATTGATACAAGTTGTCGAGATCCTGATCGACAAAACTATACGTGAAAGGATAACTGGGATTTATCTCCTTACATATTTTCTCCAGTGCCTTAATTGTATTTTCCGTCTCACCAGGCAACGTACGGACTACAGCGTAACCGCCCCATGTATTTCGAAAAAGGAACATTGGCCCGATTGATTCCTGGATTGGTTTGAAGTTGAAGTCTTTCACAACAGCAATGATTGTTCTTTCCTGCCCCCACACAGTGATCTTAGTTCCAACAGCAGATTCAAATGGAATGCTCATTGTCTTCAATGCTGTTTCATTCACAATAATTTTAGTTGAATCGCCTTTCGCATCCTCACTAAAACCATGTCCATCCAGCAGCGTTGTTTTAAACACCTCCTCAAAATTTTCGTCAATAGCTGTATTGTAAAATAGTGGCTGTGTATTTGGATCTTTACCTTTCCAGTCCACACCGATGGTTGCACCGGAAGATGAAGTAGGCAGGCTGGAGATAAATGAGTATTGGCTTGTCAAGCGATTATTTCCAAGACTTGTTCGCAGCGCGTCATACTTTGACCACAAATCTCCTGACATCTGCACATAAAGAAGATTCTCTTTATCGTATCCGAGATTCATTTGCTGAATGTATTTCAATTGGCGATAGACGATCGCGGTGCCGACAATCAATGAAATGGAAACTGCGAACTGAATCACTACCATCGTATTTCTGAACAAACTACCGGATCCACCTGCTTTCAAGTTTCCTTTCAACACGGTAGCCGGAACAAAACCTGAAAGATAAAATGCCGGATAACTTCCGGCCAGCAAACCGGTGATCGTTGTGATCCCCAGAAGTCCGATGATAATTTTCGAATTCGTAAAATCAAGCGCAAGGTTCTTTCCTCCGAGCGTATTGAAACTGGGAAGCACAATGTAAATGATCAGCAACGCCAGCACGAGTGCAAGCAAGGCAACGATCAAAGATTCTGCAAGGAACTGACCGATCAGATGGGGCCTTACTGCTCCCACCACTTTCCGCAAACCAACTTCTTTCGCTCTGCGTGCAGCACGCGCAGTAGCGAGATTCATAAAATTCAGGCAAGCCACTACAAGAATGAACACCGCGACCACCATAAAGATGTAGACGTTCTGTGCATTTCCGTGGCCGG
>CBQWHS010000294.1:0-5749 GCA_967728665.1 uncultured Chryseosolibacter sp.
TTTTCTACTTAACGATTAATAATTATTTGGGCAGCCCGCGCTGGAAAACTTTTATTAAAGTAGTAAAGTAAAAACAAGGGCGGCCGGGCTCTTCGCTGTAGTCCTCGTTCCACCGCACATGCTTTCGCCACTCCGGGCTGCCGCTGCGATCCCTGCTGCGAGTGACAACAATGAGAAAGTGGCCGGCGTAAATTTTAGCGAATCTAAGACGAACCAGCATAAACTGATTTACACACGGTCATCACATGGACTTGCATTTACATGTTTCTCCGATACTGCCCTCCTACTTCAAACAGTGCGTTTGTGATTTGCCCGAGAGAACAAACTTTTGTTGCTTCCATCAATTCAGCAAAAATGTTTTTGTTCTGGACTGCAGCTTCCTGGAGTTTTTCAAGCAACGCATCTGCTTTATCATGTTGAAACTTATGCAAGTTGCGTAACATCTTGATCTGATATTCTTTTTCCTCGGTAGTCGCTCGAATGACTTCCTGAGGTAACACCGTGGGAGAACCCTTTGAACTCAAAAAAGTATTTACGCCAATGATTGGAAATTCTCCGGTGTGCTTGAGGGTTTCATAATACAAACTCTCTTCTTGAATCTTTCCCCGTTGATACATGGTCTCCATTGCTCCCAGCACTCCGCCACGTTCTGTGATTCGATCGAATTCCGTTAACACAGCTTCCTCAACTAAGTCCGTCAATTCCTCGATAATAAATGATCCCTGCAAAGGATTTTCATTTTTCGCTAAACCAAGTTCTTTGTTAATGATCAATTGGATGGCCATCGCCCTGCGAACGGATTCTTCAGTTGGCGTAGTGATAGCCTCGTCATACGCGTTCGTGTGAAGCGAATTACAATTATCGTATATCGCATACAAAGCCTGAAGCGTTGTACGGATATCATTGAAATCAATTTCTTGAGCGTGCAATGAGCGGCCGGAAGTTTGAATATGATACTTCAACATCTGGCTGCGCGCATTTGCGCCATATTTGTTTTTCATTGCCTTCGCCCATAGCCTTCTCGCCACGCGTCCGATAACAGCGTACTCCGGATCAATTCCATTACTAAAAAAGAATGAAAGATTCGGCGCGAAATCATTGATATCCATCCCACGACTCAGGTAGTATTCCACGTAAGTGAAACCATTGGCCAATGTAAACGCGAGTTGTGTGATAGGATTTGCTCCCGCTTCTGCAATGTGATATCCGGAGATAGACACCGAGTAAAAATTGCGGACATCATGCTCGATAAAATATTGTTGCACATCGCCCATCAGTCGCAATGCAAATTCCGTTGAGAAAATGCATGTGTTCTGCGCCTGGTCCTCTTTCAAAATATCCGCTTGAACAGTTCCCCGGACTTGTGACAGCGTTTCTTCTTTTATTTTCTCATACACCTCGCGGGAAAGCACTTGATCACCGGTAACACCAAGCAACATTAATCCCAGTCCGTCATTGCCTTTGGGTAAACTCCCCTGGTAGAATGGCATTTCACCACTGTGATTTTTGTAAAGCGCTGCGATCTTATTTTTCACGTCAGCCTCAAGGCCATTCTTCTTAATATAAATTTCACATTGCTGATCAATAGCGGCGTTCATGAAATATCCCAACAACATGGGAGCAGGACCATTGATGGTCATCGATACGGATGTCTTCGGATCGGCAAGATTAAATCCACTGTATAATTTTTTTGCGTCATCAAGACAACAAATACTCACACCTGAATTGCCAATCTTCCCATAAATATCAGGACGATAGTCGGGATCATTTCCATAAAGTGTCACAGAGTCGAATGCAGTCGACAAGCGCTTCGCTGGCATCGACAAACTTACATAGTGAAATCTCCGGTTAGTTCTTTCAGGTCCGCCTTCTCCTGCAAACATCCGTGTTGGATCTTCACCTTCACGTTTGAATGGATAGATTCCGGCCGTATACGGAAATTCTCCCGGCACATTTTCTTGTAAATTCCATTGCAATAAATCTCCCCAGGCTTCATATCTCGGAAGCGTAATTTTAGGAATTTGCAAATGCGATAGAGATTCTGAATGTGTCTGGATTCCGATTTCCTTATCCCGAACCTTAAACTTAAACAGGGGTTGCTTATACTGATTAACTTTATCTGACCACTGTTCAATCAACTTGAAATTTTTTGGATCAAGATTTAATTTCAGTCGCTCAAATTGCTCTTGCAGACTTTTTATAATTCTGTCTTTGTCGTCAAGAGGAGAATCCTTAATTGATTGAATCGATTTTTGAATCGCAAAAAGTTGCTGCGCTATTTCTTTTTGATCGCCTACCCACTCATCATACTTCCTGTTAGTTTCTGATATCTCACTAAGGTAGCGGGTACGGTTCGGAGGAATGACAAATACTTTTTCAGACATCTCACGTGTGATCGTGAATGTTGATTTCAGATCGGCACCAGTTTTCTCGCGTACTTTATCAATTACTTGTTTATATAATTGGTTCGTACCAGGATCATTAAATTGTGAAGCAATTGTTCCAAACACAGGCATGTCTTCAACTTTGCTGTTCCAGAGCTGATGATTGCGCTGGAATTGTTTTTTCACATCGCGTAAAGCATCAAGGGCACCGCGTTTATCAAATTTGTTCAAGGCAATTACATCTGCAAAATCGAGCATATCGATTTTTTCCAATTGCGTTGCTGCGCCATACTCGGGAGTCATCACATAAAGTGAAATATCGCTATGATCCAAAATTTCTGTATCACTCTGGCCAATACCCGATGTCTCAAGAATGATGAGGTCAAAGCCTGCAGCCTTGAGAATCATAACTGCTTCTTTCACGAATGCTGACAACGCGAGATTGCTCTGCCGTGTGGCAAGCGAACGCATATAGACATGAGGATTGTTAATCGCATTCATTCTAATCCGATCGCCGAGCAGTGCACCACCAGTTTTACGTTTCGAGGGATCAACTGAAATAATCCCGATTTTTTTATCCTTAAAATCAATTAGAAATCGCCTTACGATTTCATCGACCATGGATGATTTTCCTGATCCCCCGGTACCGGTAATTCCAAGGACTGGTGTTTTTGAGCTTTGTGCTTTTTTCTTTACTGCTTCAAAAATATTCTTGTGCTTGTCATAGAAATTTTCTGCGGCTGAAATGAGTTGCGCGATAGCCAACGGTCGCTCCGTTGTGAGATCATCGACATTATCGATGACATTTTCTCCGGTCGGAAAATCACTTCGCTCAACAAGGTCATTGATCATTCCTTGTAGTCCCAGGGAACGTCCATCATCGGGAGAATATATTCTCGTAATACCATGCTCAGTGAGGTCCTTAATTTCATCAGGAAGAATAACTCCTCCACCTCCTCCGAAAATCTTAATATGCCCCGCACCTTTTTCCTGGAGCAGATCGAACATGTATTTAAAATATTCGTTGTGCCCGCCCTGGTAACTGGTCATTGCAATTGCCTGGGCATCTTCCTGGATAGCGGTGTTCACAACTTCTTCAACACTCCGATCGTGGCCAAGATGAATCACTTCACAACCCGTTGCCTGAATAATTCTCCGCATAATGTTGATGGCGGCATCATGGCCATCGAATAGGCTTGCAGCAGTTACGATGCGAACTTTATTTTTGGGCTTGTAAGGTTCTGGAGTCTTAAAAGCAGGGAAAGCTGCATTTTTTTCTTTTTTTTCCGGGCTTATCGTTCCTGCACTCATAAATTAAACAGCGTGAATTTGATTGGAATCAGCAAAATTAAGCAGTTGGTTTCGATTAAGCTAACAGTTATTAGGATGTTTCAACGACTGCAATTCGTTTTCAATTTCAAGTCTTATCTTGCTGTCAATGTTTCTTAAAAAAATACTTCGATGGATCTGGCTGACGCTCGTTGGAGTGATTGCTTTCATTGTGATACTCATTGCCGTTACAGTTGGCCCATTGGATCGAACTCCAGTCAAAGAGCTTCCAGTGCTTGCCGAGATGAATGATAATCTTCGATCAATTGATTCAGTAAAAATTAAGAAATCAAATGCAGGATTTTCCACTGGCTGGGCAAAGGTAAACATCACGCCATCGTTCAAAACTTCAACTGCCGGATACGGAAACAGGAAAGGTAAAATCTCCACAGGAGTTAAAGATTCTATTTTCGTTCGAACGTTGATCATCCAAAATGGAAACAGAAAGTTCGCTATTGTGAGTGCGGACTTGCTTCTTATTCCGCCGATTGTGAAATCTAAATTGGATGAGCAACTTAAGACAATTGGTTACTCGCTTGACAACACTTATCTCGGGGCCATTCATACGCATAACAGTGTCGGTAACTGGGCGGAGGGTGTTACTCAATTCATGTACGGCAGGTACAATGAAGAGCTCGTCCAATTCCTCACCGACAAAATTATTGAATCCATTTCAGCTGCGGATAAAAATATTAAACCATCGATAATAAAGACTGGTGTTATTCCAATTCCACAAGCTGTACAAAATCGAATGATTCAAGGCGGTCCGGAAGATTCATTGTTGAGAGTTGTTGAAATTCATCGAGAGGACAGCAGCAAAATGTTGCTAATGAGTTTTACAGCCCACGCTACATGCCTTTACTCCAGAGATCTGGAAATCTCCAGAGACTATCCTGGAAAACTCGTAGATGAAATTGAAAGACGTGGATATTCTTTTGCACTTTTTTTAGCGGGAGCTGTAGGCAGTCACAAGCCTTCTCCACCTTCGTTCGGACCAGAATGCATCGACTGGATGGCCAATGAAATAAGCTCAACATTTATTGCCAACCGAAACAATCTGAAAATTGTGCACGACTCAACACTAGCAATGCTGCGAGTGCCGTTAGCATTGAGTGATCCTCAACTTAAAATAACATCAGATTATAAAGTACGATCATGGTTTTTTAAAGCCGCCTTGGGAGAATTCCCAGCGGAATTAACTTCACTTCGAATAGGTACTATTTTATTTCTGGGAACACCTTGCGATTTCTCCGGAGAATTCAATCCAGCTCTTGATAAATATTCAGCTGAAAAAGGTTTTCAAAATATTGTCACAAGTTTTAACGGAGGCTATATCGGCTATCTTACTCCAGTAAATCGCTACGACATCGATCACTATGAAACAAAATTGATGAATTGGTATGCCCCTGAAACCGGGGAGGAAGTGGAACAATCTCTTGAACATCTTATCGATGTTATCACTAGAAAACCAGAGGAGTAGCGGTCGAAATAAAACAAATACTATTTAGTTTCAACTTCTTGATCACGCGTTCACCTCTATTTTTTGCTTATGTTTATTTTTTTAAAGGTCGCGAATTCAACGGTTTGAGAAATCTAATCTCGAAGTTGCTAAAAGCTTATTGAACGTTCGTAGAAAATTCAATCCAGGTTTTAAGAACTTCGTCTACAGACTTTGACTTAAAAATCTCCGAGGCAACTTTCAACAAGTGCGATGAATAATGTCCATTGATAATTTCTTCAGCGCCAGAACTCCACATGCTTTCGACTGTCGACAAATGATATTGGTCGTCTTGAACGTTAAAATAGACAATCAGCTGAAACAAGTTTGACGGATCCGGAACAGCAAAAAAAACAGGAAAGTCAAAAAGCTCAAGATGACTGAGTGAGTGCACAAGATTTGCATCGAAATAATCATAATAAAAAACGCCTCCACCCAACTGAAGTACCTTGCTTTCACATGCCAGCGCATCAAGTTTTGTCATCATCCGTTGCAACGGGATATCAGCTTCAGAAAAACTGTCGACTTCCTTCCAGGT
>CBQWHS010000295.1:0-5740 GCA_967728665.1 uncultured Chryseosolibacter sp.
TGCTTCGATTCCTTACTATCAGGATCTCTTCAATAAAGCTTATGGTTCATCCGAAGTTACAACCGAAAAAATCGGGAAGGCGTTGAGCTCTTTCCTGCTTAGCATCACTTCCAACAATACGAAAGCAGACTTAGCTAATTCTGAGTTCACCATTGACTCTTCGGTAAAGCCAGGCAGCGACAACAACAGTGGCCCTATTCTTAGTCCCATCGAATCGCGCGGCAAGGATTTATTCATGACAGTTTACGATTGTAACGCCTGCCACCAGGTTCAAAATCCACATGGTTATATTATGGCCGGAACCTTTGCGAATATTGGCCTTGATGTTCAATACCAGGATAATGGACTACAGGCTGTAACAAAAAGGGCTGCCGATGCTGGAAAGTTTAAAATTCCTTCGCTGCGAAATGTAGCGTTGACAGCGCCCTACATGCATGATGGAAGATTTGAAACACTCGATGATGTTCTCAATCATTACAGTGAAGGCATCGCCAACAATCCAAACCTCGATACACGTTTAAAGAAAGATGGCCAGCCCATGAGTTTACAAATTCCGCAGCACGACAGAGACGCAATCATTGCGTTCCTCAACACTTTAACGGACCACCAAATGATCAGCGATGTGAAATTTTCAAATCCTTTTAAAATCAAGAAATGATTAAAAAAGGAACTGTCATCGCCCTGTTATTTTGTTCATCATTTGTTGCCGTTTCCCAGGACTCGATTCCAAAAACTACCAATAAGTATTTCGGAATTCAGGCAAATCAATTGCTGCGTCAAATATTGAATTTCAGTAGTTCCAATACTACCGTGGCTAATCCATATCTGCTTACGTTTCAGAATAATGATCCGCGAACAGGTTGGGGTCTGAATCTTGGATGGGGATTTAATTACAATCAAATATCGGACGGTGATGCATTCACCATGCGTAAAACCACGATAAGCGATTTTGCGTTTCGCATAGGAGTTGAAAAGAAAAGAAATTTTGGAAAGCACTGGATTTTGAGCAGCGGAGTCGATGCAGTAGTTGACGCGCAGTCGAACAAGACAAAGACAACCAACAGTGGAGGAGTAAATGGCGTGGAGACGAAAAATACCACACGAGGTGTAGGCATTGGACCTCGGCTTGCACTATACTATGATGTTTCCGAAAAAATTCTGGTAGGGACCGAAATGACTTATTACTTCAAAACGCTGACTACAAAAACAGTCGTGAGTGGCGACTTCCAGCAACCTGATGTTGAAGAAAACCTTCACAAATTCCAGCTCAATCTTCCTGCAGCATTATTTTTAGTGTTGAAGTTATAACTATCGCAAGCGGTTTGAATCGCGAACCATTTTTTCGTCCCGGCGAATAAATCGATTTGCCAACAAGTTGCATATCACGGCAACACCGGGAAGCCAAAGTCCCATTCCATACGCTCCGCCACTATAAGTCTTAACTAACTGATTAGAAAAAATAACAGCAGATGCAATTGTGCCTGCCATGAATAATGAATTCAAGGCGCCCAATTTCATTTGCAGAAGACGATCTTTGAATTTTCGAATTTCAATAATAGAAATGGTTGCTGATGCAATAGCAAGAATTGCTGTAATGGCATAAGGAAAATAAACGAATGACTTTTGGGAGCCCTGCCCATTGTCACCTTTGAAATCAGTTTGCGTCGTTAATTGCACCGGATATAATTTATGCCAATCGCCGGATGCATCTTGATGAACCCAGATGGGGAAAAAAATTGTTGCAATCAAACACAGGATAGCAACTGCCAGAAATACAGTTTGAATTCTTTGCCACATATTGTTGTTGGTTTAACTTGCCGCCTGCAAAGGCATGCAAAACTATAAATTTTGGGATAAGGTTGATGCCTTATTCCGTTAATTCGTGTACCAACACCGGCAGTCGTTCACAAATGGAATCTGTTTATATCACTGATATTGTTCGAACTCCCATTGGCAAATATGCTGGAACGCTCTCTTCCGTGCGCCCGGACGATCTGGCAGCATTGGTGATAAAAAAATTGCTTGCTCGAAATCCGTCCGTTGATCCAGCCATGATCGAAGATGTTGTTTTCGGAGCGGCAAATCAGGCTGGGGAAGACAATCGGAACGTTGCCCGTATGGCTGCATTGTTGGCTGGGCTTCCGAAAGAAATTGGTGGAGTAACAGTAAACAGGCTTTGTGCTTCTGGCCTCCAGGCAATCATGGATGCGGCACGTGCAGCTTCCGGAAATGAGGGCGACATCTACATGGCCGGAGGCGTTGAGAGCATGAGCCGTGCACCATTTGTGATGCCCAAGAGTGAAGACAGTTTTTCGCGCAAAGCGGAAATTTATGATACGACTCTTGGATGGCGATTTATCAACTCAAAACTTTCTGCATTGTATCATCCCTACAGCATGGGAGAGACTGCGGAGAATGTGGCGGATAAATGGAAAGTTAGCCGTGAACAGCAAGATGCTTTTGCCCTCGAATCACAGAACCGATATCAGGCTGCCCAAGCTTCGGGAAAATTCAAAAATGAAATGGTTTCCGTTCCTGTTAAGATTGGGAAAGAAATCGTTGAGTTTTCTGTTGATGAACAACCACGCGACACATCAAGGGAAAAACTGGCAATGCTGAAGCCGGCATTCCGCGAAGGCGGCTCTGTTACCGCAGGAAATTCGTCTGGCATAAACGATGGTGCAGCGGCATCAATGGTGATGAAAGAATCCGCACTGAAGAGAACAAACACAAAACCACTTGTCAGAATTGTGAGCATGGCGATCGCCGGTGTTGATCCGGCGTATATGGGCGTTGGTCCAATTCCGGCAACGAAAAAAGCATTGCAGCGGGCTGGATTAAAAGTCAGTGATCTTGGATTGGTAGAACTTAATGAGGCGTTTGCATCACAATCTCTTGCCTGCATTCGCGATCTTGAACTTGAGCCATCGCTCGTAAACGTGAATGGCGGTAGTATTGCCATTGGACATCCACTGGGATGCAGTGGCGTCCGGATTACAGCCACGCTTATTTATGAAATGAAAAGGCGAGATGTAAAGTATGGACTGGCTACGATGTGTATTGGCGTTGGTCAGGGGGCAGCCGTTATTTATGAAAATGTCTGATCAACTTTAATGCGTTACTTTTTTGAAATAGCCTATAACGGGAAGAACTACAACGGTTGGCAAAGTCAGAAGAATGGTCTGGGCGTTCAGGAAGTGGTTGAAGAGGCGATGAGTAAATTGCTTCGCGCGAAAGTTGCTATTACGGGCAGTGGCAGAACTGATGCTGGTGTTCATTGCGAGCAGCAATATTTTCACACAGACGTTGATGGTGATGTGACTTCGAGTAATTTTTTAATTCGGCTTAACTCGTTTCTTCCCAAAGACATTGTCATAAAAAATGTTTTCCCTGTCAAAGAAACGGCCAGCGCGCGCTATGATGCGATAGAAAGATCTTACCGATACGATATTACAAGAGTAAAGGATCCTTTTCTAACCGAATATGCCTGGCATTTTTTCAAAGAAATAAATGTTCAAACCATGAACCGGGCAGCTGCGTTATTAGTGGGCGAGCATGATTTTGAATGTTTCAGCAAAGTGAAAACAGATGTAAACCATTTTATTTGCGACATTAAAAAAGTTGAGTGGATAGTTGATGGCAACCGACTGGTTTTTCAAATTTCAGCTAATCGTTTCCTTCGGGGTATGGTAAGGGCGATTGTGGGAACACTCTTAGATGTGGGAAGTGGAAAGATCGAGTTGAAAGAATTTAAACAAATTGTTGAGAGCAAAGATCGTAAGAAGGCTGGAGCAAATGTTCCTGCTCATGGATTGTACCTGGTGAGCGTTAAATATCCTGAAGGCATTTTTTATAAAAAGGAAAAATAGTTGTGGAGAAAGAAAAAGTAAGTAGTGGCAACATCATCGATTGGTCAGTTTTAAAACGACTGATGCGGTATGTGATGCCATATAGGGGCCGTTTCGTTACAGTAATTATTCTAACCGTATTACTTGGCGTGCTTACGCCCACGCGTCCTTTTTTAATTCAATACACCTTGGATCACGATGTCTCGCAAGGCGATTATCAGGCCATGGTATCGATGATGGTTATTCTATTGGGATTATTGGTGTTCCAATCGATCGCACAATATATTCACACGTATATTTCCGGATGGCTTGGTCAGCGTATCATCCGCGATATCCGTATCAATCTTTATCAACACATCGTCAATCTTCGCTTGCGTTTTTTTGATAAAACTCCGATTGGCAGATTGGTAACAAGATCTATTTCGGATGTGGAAACACTTGCGGATGTTTTCAGCGAAGGACTTGCCGCTATGGCAGGTGATCTTCTCCAGATAGTATTCATTCTC
The DNA here is from genome assembly GCA_967728665.1 of uncultured Chryseosolibacter sp. Classification (GTDB taxonomy): domain Bacteria; phylum Bacteroidota; class Bacteroidia; order Cytophagales; family Cyclobacteriaceae; genus Chryseosolibacter. The sequence continues at coordinate 4,355 of CBQWHS010000295.1, forward strand.
GGTTTCATGTTTTACCAGGATTGGCGATTGGCATTGCTAAGTTTGTCAACCATTCCATTATTGCTAATCAGCACTTACGTTTTCAAAGAAAAAATTAAAGTTGCCTTTAATGATGTGCGGAATGCTGTGGCAAACCTTAACACCTTTGTGCAGGAGCATATCAGCGGCATGAACATCGTGCAGATTTTTGGAAGCGAAAAAAGAGAATTCGAAAAATTCCGTGAGATCAACGAGGAGCACAAACATGCGAACATGCGTTCCGTATTGTATTACTCTATTTACTTTCCGGTAGCCGAGATAATTGCAGCCGCCGGAATTGGATTGTTAGTCTGGTACGGAGCAAAGGGTATAATCAACTACGAAGAAACCGGTATCACCATTGGAAAGTTGATCGCGTTCATCATGTACATCCAAATGTTTTTCCGTCCGATCCGAATGATTGCAGATCGTTACAACACACTGCAGATGGGCATCGTCAGTTCATCCCGAATTCTAAATCTTCTTGATGATCAGGAACACGTTCAAAAAAATGGAACACTAATTCCTGCACAGATTCTCGGCGAGGTTGATTTTGAACATGTGTGGTTTGCCTATAATGATGAGCAGTACGTGTTGAAAGATTTAAACATTCATATCCGTCAAGGTGAAACGATCGCGCTTGTGGGTGCGACCGGAGCTGGAAAATCTTCCATCATAAATTTGCTTAACCGCTTCTATGAGATCAACAAGGGATCAATAAAAGTTGACGGAGTTGATATCAATGAATATGAACTTGGAGCGTTGCGTAAGAACATTGGCGTTGTGTTACAAGATGTCTTCTTATTCTCGGATACTATTTTGAACAACATCACACTCGGTAATCCCAATGTGACGGAAGCCATGGTGTGGCACGCGGCTGATCTTGTAGGAGCTCGTAAATTCATTGAGCGACTTCCTGGAAAATTGTCGTATAACGTGATGGAGCGTGGCGCAACATTGTCTGTCGGACAACGCCAGTTGATTTCGTTTATTCGTGCTATGGTTTATGACCCCCGGATACTCGTGCTGGACGAAGCAACATCATCTGTGGACAGTGAAACAGAAGAAATGATTCAAAATGCAATTGAGAAGATGATGAACGGAAGAACGGCCATTGTTATTGCTCATCGCCTGTCAACTATTCAAAAGGCGGACAAGATAATTGTACTTGATCATGGCATGATCAAAGAAGTAGGAACCCATGAAAATCTGCTCGCCGAAGACGGATTTTACGCTCAACTCCACAAATTGCAGTATAAGGAGTTCGTCTGATAACTTGTTACGATGAAACGCGCGCTGCAATCAAATTCATACCATCGAATAAAGTATATTTGTGGTAATGCGCTTTCTGAAAACCTCGCTACCTGT
>CBQWHS010000296.1:0-5737 GCA_967728665.1 uncultured Chryseosolibacter sp.
CATCAAGCTTAAAAAGTTAAGTTAAAAACGGTCAACGTTTTTTAGGCATTCACACGTTACTAATGCCTAATTCTCTAATGCCCATACCTAAATTATTCGACTTTGAATCGCTATCTTTAGAGACTGCCTGTACTAACAACACCTCTTATGCTGCGAAATTATCTAACCACGGCGTTGCGAAATTTTCTCCGTCATCCTATTTACTCAGCTATTAACGTATCTGGATTGGTTCTTGGATTGGCTTGCAGTATTTTCATTTTTCTTTGGGAAATCGATGAGCTCAGCTACGATCATTATCATCCAGATAATGATCGAGTCTTTAAAGCGATGATTCATGAATATTTTTCGGATGGAAGAATTTCAACGGATCAGTCTACTCCTGGAGTATTGGCTGAAGCACTGAAAGCGGAAATTCCTGAGGTGGAGCAAACGGCACGTGTCTTCTGGTCTGACATAAAACTTTTTCAACTCGGCACGAAAGCAAACTACGAGTATGGTGACTATGCCGATAAATCTATTTTCGAAGTGCTGAACATCGGTTTGATTGAAGGGTCGATTAAAAATGCGCTGCCTGATAACAACTCTGTTGCCATCTCCAGGAAAATGGCAAGACGTTATTTTAAGAATGCGAAAGCGCTTGGAAGCGTAATGCGAATCAACAACACCATAGATTTGACAGTTACCGCAGTGTTTGAAGATCTTCCAGAGAATGTCACAGAAAATTTTGATTTCATTCTTCCAATAGGTCTGTACCTCAAAGAAGCTCGAATTGATGAGAGTGATTGGAACAGTGGAGGTTGGCTGATGACATTTGTGAAGTTACGCGAGGCAAGCATGTATGAGCTGACTAACGCAAAGATTAAAGATTTGATCAAAAGGCATAACCTGGAATATCATCCGGATCTCTTTCTTTTTCCAATGACGCAGTGGCGTCTGTATAATCATTTCGAGGAGGGCAAGCAAACCGGAGGTCGCATCCTGTATGTAATTTCGTTTGGATTGATTGCTGTTTTTATTCTTGTAATTGCCAGCATCAATTTCATGAACCTATCGACCGCCAGGTCTGCTAATCGTTCGCGAGAAGTTGGGATACGAAAGGTATCCGGCGCGTCCCGTCAAATGCTAGTAAGACAATTTATGATGGAGTCCTTATTGCTCTCTTTTATTTCGTTGGCTATCGCTTTGCTACTTGTTCATTCACTACTGCCAATATTCAATGATTTTACAAGAAAGAACTTAAGTATCGACTACCTCGACCCATTTGTTGTTGGAAGCTTTCTCGGAATAGCATTTCTTACAGGACTTCTTGCGGGCAGTTACCCTTCATTCTTTCTGTCCTCGTTTCGTCCAGCTTCCGTGCTCAAGGGAAATTTGCAGTCAGTGTTTGGCGGAGCAAGACTGCGAAAGGCACTAGTAGTATTTCAATTTGGGCTATCGATGATTATAATTGTTTGTTCTTTGGTGGTTAACGATCAAATCGCATATATGCGAAATATGAATGTGGGTTTCGATAAACACAACGTGCTAACTATCCGAACGAATCCAGAGCTATCAAAAAGTTACGAAGCTTTTAGAAATGAGTTGATGCAGCAACCTGGAATAGTATCAATATCCTTAGGAGCAGCTAATCCGATGGAGATCAATGGCACCGAAAAATTTATTTGGAATGGCCGCGCGAGCGATGATAATACCTTCTTTAACATTGCAACTTGTGATGCAGACTATATTCCCACACTCGGCTTAACCATCGTACAAGGTCGAAATTTTTCAAGGGGCATTCCTGCAGACAGCAGTAATTTTATCGTCACCGAAGAAGCGGTAAGACAAATGGGATTTGCAAACCCGGTTGGTCAGCGTCTAAAAGCTGACATTTACGAAGGTGAAATTATTGGTGTTATAAAAGATTTTCATAATCTCGGAATTCGAGAAGAGCTACAACCAACGGTACTTGCACTTGGGAAAAACATCGAAGACCTTGGCAGGTGGGCGGGAATATATTTGCGCTATAAACCTGGAGAAGTTTCCGAAATGTTGGAAACTGTTAGACGAATTTACAAGAAGCACAATCCCAATTTTCCAATCGAGTATGGTTTCCTTGATCAAGAATTCGAGAAACAGTTTCGTACAGAGACGATGGTAGCCATACTTGCATCAAGTTTCACAGTGTTAGCTATAATTATTTCTGGGCTTGGTTTGTTTGGCCTTGCTTCGTTCAATACCGAAAGACGTGTTAAGGAAATAGGTGTTCGAAAAGTTCTAGGTGCGTCTGTTAACGGGTTAGTCGTATTGCTCTGCAGAGATTTTATCAGACTTATACTTTACGCCATTGTTCTCGGTAGCCCGTTTGCGTATTACCTGATGGGAGAGTTTTTAAAAAAATATCCATATCGCACCGAGTTGAATTTTTCAGTTTTCATCATTCCGGCACTTGCCATGCTACTGATTTCTATCGCGATCATTTCATATCAATCGATCAAGGCAGCGCTGGGAAATCCAGTGGATGCGTTGAGAAGCGAATGAAGTACAGATAATTGGTAATTTGATAATTAGTTATAAAGAAAAGGGCTGAGGGCGAGAACGTCCATTTTACATTGAGGCGTTGCACCGTGTTATTGTCTACTCGGTCCGCAGCGCAGACACCGGATTCATTACTGCAGATCGCATCGCTTTATATCCAACAGTCAATAATACAACAGCAGTTATTATCGCTACTTCGGCAAGAAAGATCCAGACATTCAGGTCTATTTTGTAAGCAAACGCTTCAAGCCAGCGCGACATCAGAAACCAACCGGCAGGCGCAGCGAGAGCAATATTTCAGTTCATTAGCATGTCAGTCTAGGAAAGTCGGGAACTTGGTTGTATCTTGCAGTGCATTTAAGAAACAGTGCTCTTCAACTAAGTTCAGTCTCATCTCAATTTGTTGTTTCACCTTCCTTAATTTAATAATCTTCTTTTCATAGTTCTCACGGAATATGCTTTGGATTTTATTGCCAGGTAATTAATGACATTACCATTAGCGAGTTTTTTTTATAATTAATCAATAATACAATGCAAGGAACAGTTAAATTTTTTAATGAAACTAAAGGATTTGGTTTCATTAAACCGGAAAATTCTACCACAGACATTTTTGTACACTCTTCAGGTCTGGTTGATCAGATTCGTGAAAACGATCAGGTTGAATACGATGAAGAAAAAGGCAAAAAAGGTATGAATGCGGTGAATGTTACACTATTGAACTAATCGTTTTTTAAATAACATTTTAAAATAGGCAGTCAGAAATGGCTGTCTTTTTTTTTGTATCTCAACGAAAAAAACGAAAGAGCTAGAGTTGTTTGTTCGCCACTGGACCAACTGTGACTCTTACTAACATTAATTTCTCTTGTCGTAATTACTGGAAGAACTTCACAATACACCGTTGAAGGCATAGTCGGTTTGATTCTGATATTTTTTTATCTTTAGTATATCTACGGTTTCAAACTCATATTTCAATGATCGGGAATTATATTAGAATCGCCTTCAGAAATTTCACAAGGCAAAAGTCCTATACATTTTTGAACATCATTGGCCTCTGTTTAGGAATGACAGCAAGCTTGTTGATTCTGCAGAAACGTTGAAGTATGAATAAGTATACTGAGAGCTTATCTACTGAACCCAATCTTTCGCTTAAAACGTGAAATTACTTTTGCCTTGATAGAATTTCACTTTTCTCCGCAATAAGACTGGGAATGAATTAAGCGCCCTTGCGGATAAATGGGATCATTCAGTCAGAACTTTGGAATACCCGCACAAGACTTCGTTACTGTTAAGTTGGAACGTCAAATCTTTTGACGTTTCGCCGACGAGCAAATTTTGACATTTTTCTATTTATCCTATGATTTAAATTCTAAAATATTTAATATTACTACAAATAGGAGATTATTTACGTCGATCATGAAAAAGTATCAACTCGGTGAATTTGAGGAAGTAGTAATGCTAACCGTAGGGGTGCTGTTTGGCGAAGCATATGGTGTTTCAATAAAAAAAGAAATTGAAGTTCGCCTGAAAAGAAATGTAAGTGTAGGCGCACTTCAAACCGCTTTAAAGAGGCTGGAAGACAAAGGATATCTCCGGTCTGAAGAAGGGGAGTCGACACAAGAGCGGGCGGGAAGACCAAAAAGATATTTTGCGATCACTGCGCTTGGTAAACGAGCACTGGAACATACGCGTAACACGCGGGAGAAATTATGGAATGCCATTCCAAAAGTTGCATTTGAATAACGAGTACCCCTCATGTCAATGAAAGCCCGACAATCTCCTCCTTCTGTATTTCTAAGATTCTTTCGTTGGTTCGTGCGCGAAGATCTGCAACGTTACATCGAAGGAGATTTGATGGAGTTATATCAAGAAAGACAAAAGCAGAATGGCACAGCAAAAGCCGACATTCGTTTTGCGATCGATGTAATTTTATTATTCAGACCGGGCATCATCAGACCAATTCGAAAATATAAACTCTCAAATACTACCATTATGTACAGAAGTTATTTTACAACAGCATTTAGAAACATGGTGAAGAACAAACTTCACGCATTTATTAATATTGCCGGACTCACGGTCGGCATGGCAGTCGCTATTGTTATTTCCCTTTGGATCAACGATGAGTTGGCATATGAAAACAACTTTGAGAACCGCGATCGGATTGCTATGGTTGTTCAAAATGTTACCAACAACGGACAAGTTGAAACTTGGTTTTCCACACCGTGCCCATTGGCTGAAGCATTACGCAAGAATTATGGTTCAAATTTTACGCATGTTGTACTTACCTCAGGTCTCAATGATTATCTACTGAGTGTCGGTGACAAAAACTTTACGCGAACTGGAGTATTTGCTGAGACTGATTTTGCTGAGTTGTTTTCGCTAAAGATGATCCATGGAAGAAGAGATGTGCTAAAAGATCAATCGTCTATCTTACTTTCCGAGTCCACCGCCAAGGCATTTTTTGGCGATGCCAATCCGGTGGGACAAGTAATGACAGTGGGAGAGAAGATGACCGTTCACGTCGGCGGTGTTTATCAGGACATACCCGAACAATCTGAGTTGAAGGATTTGTCCTTCGTTGGCGCGTGGGATTTTCTGTACAATCAAACTGAGTGGATCAAAACTATGCGTGATCCATGGAGACCAAATGCTTTTACAAACTATGTTGGTTTGGCAGATAACGTGTCCTTTGATCAAGCCTCAACAAGCATCCGAGATGCAAAATTAAAAAACGTGAGCAAAGAGCTTGCAAAGAAGAAGCCTGAACTTTTTTTATTCCCAATGAATCGTTGGCATTTGTACTCCGACTATAAAAATGGAAAACACGCAGGTGGAAGAATTCAATATGTTTGGCTATTTGGTGTGGTTGGAGTATTCGTTGTGTTAATGGCGTGTATCAATTTCATGAATTTGAGTACTGCGCGCTCAGAGAGAAGAGCAAAAGAGGTTGGCATAAGAAAAGCCATTGGATCGTATCGCGGCCAGTTGATCTCACAATTTTTTATCGAGTCGATCCTGATTTCCCTATTGTCGCTAGTTGCCGCAGTGGGCGTGGTTCAGCTTTCGCTACCACTGTTCAATAGCCTGTCAGAAAAGCACATGTCGCTGCCATGGTCTGATTTGAATTCTTGGATGTTCGTGATTGCGTTTTCAGTGATGATTGGTATGGTTGCCGGAAGCTACCATGCGATCTATTTATCTTCGATCAAGCCATCGAAAGTTT
>CBQWHS010000297.1:0-5715 GCA_967728665.1 uncultured Chryseosolibacter sp.
GCATCTGGTTAAACACCTTGTTGCCGTAGTTACCTGTTAAAAATATATTCAGATCGAAATTCTTGTATGAGAATGAATTGTTTAACCCGACTTGAAATTTAGGAATGGGTGATCCGAGATAAGTTTGATCGCGTTCATCAATCACTCCGTCACCATTGAGGTCTTTAAACTTAAGGTCGCCATACCAAATACTTCCACCGGCTGCACCAACAGGCAACGGCAAACCATTCTTAACTGGCAACGCATGTGTTTCAAAATCTTCCTTGGTTGCAAAAACACCGTCTGTTTTATAACCATAGAATTGACCGATCGATCTTCCTACAACGGACTGGCTATACGGCCATCCCGACAACGATGCTCCATCGGTATTGAGCTTCATTATCTGGTTTATGTTGCGAGAGAATGTCAGATCTGTTTTCCAGGTAAATGCTCTTGTTTGAACGTTCTTGGAGCTTATTCTAAAATCAAATCCTTTGTTGTCGATCGTACCAACATTTATGTAAGGGGCATCCAACGCTCCTGGAGACCATCCTATAGCAGTTCCCGAATACAGTGGCAACGGAATCTGCATTAAAAGACCATCTGTTCTGCGGTCATAAAAATCAACGGAGAAACTAATACGCCAGGAAAGAAGTGCTCCATCAATTCCAACATTGCTATATTTTGTCTTCTCCCATTCCACATAAGGGTTTCCAATGTTTTCAGTAAGCTGGGATATACCCGACAAACCAGTAGCAACGGTGCCAAGTGTGGATGTGTATGCGAAGTCTCTCACGTTTTGATTGTTCGTCAAACCGTAGCCCACGCGAAGTTTCAATTCACTAATTTGTGTGATCCCTTGTAAAAATTGCTCGTTTTGAATTTTCCAGGCAAGCGCACCAGAATACGTTGTTACCCATCGGTTTCCTGCAGCAAATCTTGAAGAACCGTCTGCTCGAACGTTGCACGTTAGCAAGTATTTGTCGTACAATCCGAAGTTTAAACGACCAAAATATGATTCTTGAGCATTCTGACTTTTTCCACCTGAGTTAGTTGCCGTGGTTGGATCACCGCTGCTGAGTACCTGCACATTGTTTGATGGAAAATTATTGCGGCCAGCACCTGCACTTTCACCTTTGCTTAATTGTGCTTCGTGTCCCACCATCACATTTGTATTGTACTTCTCATTGAACACATTCGAATAGGTGAGGTAATTCCTGATCGTTGTATAAATGCTTTGGTTGTAATTGAACGAGGCGCTGTTGTTGTTATTTTTTACAAGCCCCATGGTGTAGCTTGGATTAAACTTGTCCTCGGTGGCCATTGAAAAACTTCCTGTTAGTTCATTTCTCAATGTCAATCCTTTGATAAAGGTTATCTCGGCATAGGCATTTCCGAACAATTGATTTCTGTTTGCCTGATCTTTGTTGATCAGCGCTATAGCGTAAGGGTTCACGGTACTGTTTACCCAACCATTTGGATTATAAGCACCGCCCCAACTACCATCGGTATTTTTTACCACTATATCAGGAGTTTGGCTGAGGGCAGTATTAATTACATTTGAGTTTGTAGCATTTACATTCTCCTTAATATTTGCGAGTTGAAGACTGGTTCCGATTTTTAACCAATCGGTGGTCTTGTTGTCCAGGTTGAGTCGTACAGAAATCCTTTTAAAATCAGAGCCCAGGGCAATTCCTTCCTGCTTAAAATACGAACCTGAGAAAAGGTATTGTGTTCTCACATCGCCTCCGCTTACAGAAATAGTGTGATTAGTCATCGGAGCATTTCTAAATAACTCCTTCTGCCAGTCGGTGCCCTTGCCTAAATACTGAGGATTAGCAAACTCAGGTCGGGTGTCGAATCCCCAACCCATACCGGTATTTCTTTCATTGATAAAAGTTGCGTACTCCTGTAAATTCATAGTAGGAAGTCTTCTTGGCAACTGCTGAAACCCAGTGTAAACATCATAGGTTATGCGTGGAGGTGCTACGGTACCTCGTTTTGTAGTGATGATAACGACTCCATTCGTTGCTTGTGAGCCATAAATAGCAGTGGCGGATGCGTCTTTGAGCACATCAATCGATTCAATTTCTGATGGATTGATCCCTGCCAAAGGGTTAGCACCAGCGCCCAATGTGGCAATTGAACCTATTATAACACCATCGATTACATATAAAGGACCTGCAGATCCGAATGAAGATATTCCTCTGATTTGCACTGAAACTCCACCACCTGGTTGACCAGATACCTGTTGTACCACCAATCCTGGTACTTTTCCCTGCAAGGCCTGATCGAAAGTAACAGGGTTCGTTTTACGGAGGTCTTCTCCGGTAATAGAAGATATGGAGCCGGTAACATCTTGTCTTTTTGATTCACCGTAGCCAATCACTACTACTTCATCGAGAGTTTTTACATCGTCCTCGAGCGTAATTTCAAGTCCTGTTTGTTCTCCCAACGGGATGTCTTGAGTTTTATACCCAATGAAGGAGAACGTGAGAACATTCTTTGGGTCTGCCTGAATGCTGAATTGTCCATTACTGTCTGTAACTGTTCCGATGGTTGTTCCTTTTACCATCACATTCACGCCTGGCATGGACACTCCGGTCGCGTCTTTTACTGTTCCTGTAATTGTTCTTTGCTGTGCCCTGACATTCAGGAAAAGCATCATGAGCAAAACAGAGACAACTAAGCATCTGTAAATTTTTCTCATCATAGATTTGGTTAATTGGTTTTACAATGACTTTGTTCCCTTATTCACATGTCTGAATTGATGTAGTGCACACCTTTTCGGACTTTAAATTTCAGGAATCGTTTGCACCAAAGGTAGCCGGTCACTTATGGAGGGTTGGGTATGAATAAGTCCCGTTGAGAGGGGTAAAAAGTCCGGGACGGTGTACAGAAGTCCGAAAAAAGGGTACGATTTGTTGCTTGCCTGAAAACGAATACTACCCGATAGGCGCGGGAGGAAGCGGAATGCCGGAGGAACAGGCGGCTTTCATGCGTGTTGCGGTAACTGGAGTTCCAGGTATTGAGAGTGCACCTCAACTACGCACGAAACACTATATATGTGTTGACATTGAAAGCTGGCCGGCCATCATGAAACAAAGCTGACCGAATATTAACGAAGGAAAATTATATGGAGAGAATGACAAGCCACCCGATCAAGACGGAAAGCAATACAAAGAAAAGTACTTCGATGTAAAAAAGTATTTTAAGTTTTCGTTCCATTACACGTCAGGTGAATTAGTGCGCTAAAATAACGGAATGAGTTTTTCACGTACGTATTAAAACATCCAAAATAACGGTAGAAATTGTCTCGATGATGAGATATTGCACAGCTTAAGAAATTATTTGCTCAACAGTCTATGCGTATGTTGTGTTAACGGCAATTTTGTTTTTTGACAATGCCGAAAAAAAATCCTCTCGTCAACGATCGAACCTAACTTGACGCCTGCAGAAATGGTGAAGCTTTGCTACTGAAAGAATGTTTAACTTTTTCGTTTGCTGCTTGCGTACGAAGAAGGTAGCACATGATACAACTCCTTAAAGTATCGCGCAAAATATTTAGGATTGTTAAAACCGACCTTGTAAGCAATTTCAGAAACTGAAAGCTGACTTTTCTCCAGGAGTTGAGCTGCATGTTGTAACCTGATCAACCGAATTACCTCGAGAGGAGATTTTCCTGTAAGTGTCTGAACTTTCTTAAAAAATTGTGTGCGGCTTACACCAAGTTCATGGGCAAGATCCGTTACAGTCAAGTCGGCATTCGAAACATGTTTCTCAATTGCCTGAACAACACCTTGAAGAAATTGTTCATCCAACGAAGTGATTTCAATTTCACTTGCCTTTATACCATTCTTAGGCCCGAACAAAGTATGTAGGTTCCGTCTTAACAAAATAAGGTTTCGGATTCTCGACTCCAACACTTGAAAATTGAATGGCTTCGGAATATACTCATCTGCTCCGGCTTCAAATCCTTCGAGACGTTGTTCATCCTCCGATCTGGCGGTGAGTAAAACGACGGGAATATGAGACACCCGCGGATCTGCTTTCACCATTTTGCAAAAATCGATTCCATTCAGCCCGGGCATCATAATGTCTGTAACGATCAAGTCGGGATGTTGCTCCAAGGTCTTCTTCCAGCCGTCTTCACCTGTGGCTGCCTCAATCACAGAATAGGATTGCTTCAGGTTATCTTTTAAATAGAATCGAAAATCTTCGTTGTCCTCAACAATAAGGATGAGTGGTTTGCCGGCAGATTTATATTGAGTTTTATCATCGGGCAAAAGAGGTTGAACTGGCTCGTGAACGACCTCATGTAATGTCAGTCCCAGTTTCTTTAAAAACAGTACCACTACAAAACAGCTTCCTTTTCCGACCTCACTTTCCACGCGGATAGATCCACCGTGAATTCGAACAAATTCCTTCGTGATTGCGAGCCCAATGCCACTTCCCTGGTTGATGATTGTATTGGGTAAGTCATGTTGAAAAAATCGTTCAAAGATCAGTTGATGTTTTTCGGAAGGAATACCAATGCCGGTGTCTTTAACTTTGATCTCCACCATGTCGTTTTCTCCTGCATTCTGAAAGTCTATAGTTACGGATACTTCACCAGGCCCCAGTGTAAACTTAATAGCGTTTGAAAGCAGGTTGAATAATATTTTTTCGAGTTTGTCATGATCAAAAATAGTTTCCAGTACGGAGACGTTTGAATTAAAAGTAAGCCGAATCGCTTTCTTCTCTGATAGATCAGAAAACGAGTAGACAGTTTCTTTAACGAATCCGATAATGTCACCTTCTGATGGCTGAAACCGAATTTCATTCACTTCCAGTTTTCTAAAATCGAGAAGTTGATTCACCATGTTCAACAATCGTCGTGCATTTCTTTGAATTAAATCAAACTGGTTCCTTTCCTGACTATCCATTGCTTTTTGACTAAGCTTTTCAACTGGACCAAGAATCAGGGAGAGTGGCGTGCGCAGTTCATGACTGACGTTGGTGAAGAATTTTGTTTTTAGTACATCCAACTCCCGCGAACGGTTTGCCTCTTCTTGTGTGTGCCGGATAGCAAACTTCATCCGTTCCCGCTCCTGGATTAGTCTTCGGATTGTAAAAAGGAGCAGGGCCAATGCCAATACATATATAACATATGCCATCGGAGATTTCCAGAAAGGAGGAAGTACTTTGATATGCAGTGAGATCCCGTCTTGATTCCATAATCCATCATTGTTCGATGCGATCACATGAAAGACGTAGTCACCAGCATCAAGATTGGTGAACGTAACTTTTCTGTTGTTCGCGTCCGTGGTAATCCAATCGTTATTAAAGCCTTCCAGTTTGTACTTATACATATTTTTCAAAGGCTGAATAACACCGAGGGCTGCAAACTCAATAGAAAACACATTGTCACTTGCATGCAGTATTATAGGAGGGTTTGTGGTAATCGAAGCTGGAAGCGTGAACTTGCCTTCGACTGCACGGGTGGGACGGATGCTTTTATTAAAAAGTTGAAAATCGGTGAGCACCAGCCTGGGAACAATTTTGTTTTCACCGAGATCGCGCGGCCTGAAGATGTTGAATCCATTGGCTCCACCAAATATCAGTTCACCGCTGCGTGTTTTTAGAGCAGCTTCTTCATTAAATTGTTTTCCCTGCAACCCATCCGTCTCCGAGTAAGTTCTGAAACTCACGTGCACACTTTCTTTCTCCTGCGAAATTGTAGCTAAAGACAGCCCG
>CBQWHS010000298.1:0-5707 GCA_967728665.1 uncultured Chryseosolibacter sp.
GCGAGCATATTTCTGTTTGATGAGAAGAGGAGTAAGGGCGCAGCTTCGTTCTCCAATTGCACCGAAGCAGACACGGGTTCCCACGTTGGATTTTTCATCTTACGATTTTCAATCCGATACGTTAAGATTGCCTCTTGCTCATTCTGCTTTTCTTTAACAAAACCTGCACGTTTAAGGATGTCCTCCACGTAAAAAATGCTTTCGTTGAAGCCTTTGTTCCCGGCAAGCCGCCAACGCGATTCAACAAAGGCGACAGTTTTATAAGCTTCTCTTTCGTTGAACTGTTTTTGAAGGAGCGTGTAGTAACTGTCAATCTCTTTGCTGGATGATTGGCCGAAACAAAAACAAGTGATGAACAAAAGGATGAACAGCGTGTTTGTTTTTTTCATCGTGATCTGTTTATTACCGTGAATATGCTAATTTTTTAACTTGTTGCTGGCATGGCATCCCACCTGGGATAACTCTATATTTGATTTGAAATAAACTTTCGTGAATAAGGAATCAGACCATTTTATCGGGAAAGATCTAGCCGTCAAAAAAATCTACAAGCGATTAATTGACGAATTAATAAAGTTCGGTTTTCTTCGTATTGAACCTAAAAAATCGGGAATAGTGTTAGTGAATCACAAGCAGTTTGCCACTGTGGTTGTCCGTGCATCATACGTCAACGTAGAGTTCGAACTCAATCACATGTTAGACGATCAGGATGGATTTGTAAAGATTCAAAAAACTTCTCCAACACGCTTCACACATACTATTCAACTGCAACGTGAAGAAGATATGCGTCCCAAATTCTTTGATTGGATTCGAGAGGCCTATTTATTAAATGGTTAACCCGATCAGGAAACTTCGGCAAATTCATGGCTTTTGTCGACTCTTTTTTTGCTGATGCAATTGACCCTCCTTTTTACACGTTATTTCAATATGAACAAAATTGTCTCCTTCGTCATCACCGCTATTCTCACCACATTCATTTCATTTACTTCATGCTCTCGCAATGAGGCCGAGGAGGTTGCAGTAAGTTGCAATGGTGCCACCGTTTCTTATGCAACCGATGTGTCACCGATTATTCAGAATTATTGCGCTACAACTTCGAGTTGTCACGGCACTGGCAGTCATGAGTCTCCGGGCGCATTAACAAGCTACAGCCAAATCTATAGTGCCCGATATTCAATTCGCTCTGCGGTGGCGAATGGCAGCATGCCAAGAGACAGGTCATTGACAACAGAGCAAAAGACTACCATACTTTGCTGGATTGAAAACGGTGCTGAAAATAATTAACACAAGCAAAGCACACATGACTTCGGCGACCTGGCGTTTTCGGATTTCACCATTCGAGTCCCCTGAAGTAAATCGAGAGTACACGGTTGTCCGCCGATAATCGATTGAGGCATTTTCTTTTTTCCGTTATCTTAATCGGATGAAACATTTTTTAATCGCTACTGTCGCTGTTCTTTTTTTTAACTACGCATTCGCGCAGGCTCCCATTAGGCAAATTAAGGATCTGTCGTTCATGGCCGGAAAGTGGACGACAAAAGGAGAGTGGGGCGACATGGAGGAGAACTGGAGTCAGCCGTTGGGAAACTGTATGATGTGTTCATATCGTTGCGTGAAAGAAGGTAAGGTTGTCTTTTATGAATTCATTGTCATCGAACAACAACACTCTGGACCCGTAATGAAGCTGCGTCATTTTAGTCCCGGAAGTATTGGATGGGAAGAAAAAGATAAACCTTACGAATACCCGCTTATTTTTCTGGACGAAAATGTCGCTCGCTTTGAAAGGCCGGATAAGAAAACATCTCTTACGTTTCAGCGTGTTGATCCGTCGAAACTCAAAGTCATTCTGGAGCGTCAGGATAAAGAAGGAAAATGGGTGCAGGACGAATTTAATTATTCTGCAGCACGATAGGTCACAAGTAACTCAGCCACCAATATGAGTGGGTGCTTTTATACCGGTTGTACCAATTGCAAAGCGGATAAAGCGCGATAACCAATGTAATCCAAACCAGGTAAACGATTGGAAGGGAGTATCCATTCTCCGATGTTAATCCTCCGAATCCTTTATTGAAATGAAAATCGATTTCAGAGAATGACTTTCCGGTTTTGTTCATGAAAAATATGATTGAGAATAAGTGGATAAGATAAAAATGGATCAAATAATAAAACAGCGGAACTCTTCCGAAAACGACAAAGGGTTTCAGGGAATTGGACTTAAAAGTTTCCAGCAAAGAGAGAATCACCAACACGGGTCCTAATGTCATCAATGTGTAGAGCAGGCATACAGGATATTTGGTCGTGTTTAAGAAACTCATCACGGTAAAAACTGCATTTTTCTGAACGCTCCATGGAGCCGGGTCGCCATAAACATTGATGAAACGTAGCACGATGAATAAACCAATAGTTGCAAATCCTAATTGCAGAAGTAGTTTTCTTCGTTGCACCGATGCATAGTCAGTGTATATTTTACCGAGACAAAATCCGCAAATCATGATGCCAAGCCAAGGCAGCACAGGGTATGGAACCCAAAGAAGAGTGTTGGGTGTTGCGTTAACAAATCCCGATTGACGAAGGAAAGTCCATGGTACGAAAAACTGATCATCCGGTTTCAGGGCGACAAGGTCCGTTAAGTTGTGAAGAAGAATAATTGCAAGTCCGGTGATCAATAACGTTCGAAAGGAAAAATAAATCAGGATAGACATGAAAACCATCGAAGCACCGATTGCCCAGATCACCTGGAAAACTGTTATGTCGTAATAAAGATTAAAGAACAAGCCGAACCTAACGACAACCACTTCAAGAAGAATTAACCACAGACCGCGAGTCAACAAAAACATGGAAAGCTCGCTCTTCGATTTTCGCTTGCTGCTGATGTAAATGCTGGTTCCTGCAAGCATCACGAATGTTGGGGCGCAGTAATGAGTAATCCACCGTGTGAAAAACAATGCCGGTGTTGTCGTCTGCATGTTTGTAGCATCATAACTTAATGCGCCAAAATGAAAATAATCCCGCACATGGTCTAAGGCCATAATGACCATCACTACTCCGCGAACGATGTCGATGGAAACAATTCGTACTTTCTCTGTGACGGCATCGGACATTTGTATTGCGGCGGAAACAGTAGACATGGCGATAGGTGGTTTACGATTATTTTAAGTTCTTTGTGGAAGAATGGGATACAACTTTTCAGTGAACCTCGAACAATTTAACGCAGATTCTAAGAAGAAGGAAAGGGAAAACCAGAAATTTCTCGCCAGCCTGAAGAAAAAGGACTCACGCAAAGTGGATGAGGTTTTTCACGGCATGCATGAAGAAGTTTTTGCGTCGACTGATTGCCTCACGTGCGCTAATTGTTGCAAGACAACCAGCCCAATTTTTTATCAGAACGACATTGAACGAATTGCGAAGTCACTAAAAATGAAACCGGGCGATTTCGTTGAGAAGTATTTGCGCATCGATGAAGACAAAGATTATGTTTTGAAATCTTCGCCCTGTCCTTTTTTGGATGGAGAAAATTATTGCATGGTTTACGATGATCGTCCAAAAGCCTGCCGCGAATATCCGCACACCAATCGTAAAAAGATGGTTCAAATTATGGAGCTGACATTAAAGAACACATTGGTTTGCCCGGCAGTGTTTGAGATGGTGGAACGGATTAAGAAATCGGGAAATGTGTAAAGGTGATTGATTGTTCGATAATTGGTCATTGGGAGCACCATCGTAGAGCCCGCAATGCTCAACCCCTAATTCCCAATGCCTTTCTGCTCAATTTCAAAAAGAAAAAGCACCAAGTTTCCCCGGTGCTTCATTATATAACTAAGATATATTCTTACGCTACAACCTGCGCTTCAAGCTTCTGAGCCAAAACTGATTTTGGCACTGCGCCTACTTGCTTATCAACAATCTGACCGCCTTTAAATACTAACAACGTTGGAATGCTGCGGATTCCAAAGCGTGCAGTAACTGACGGATTTTCATCAACATTCAATTTTGCGATAACGGCTTTGCCTTCATAATCGCCAGCTAATTCTTCAACTACAGGTCCGATCATTTTACAAGGACCGCACCATTCAGCCCAGAAGTCAACTAATACTGGTTTATCGGAATTGATGGTTGCGTCAAAATTGGCGTCATTAAGTACAATAGTTTTGCCCATTATTTTAAAAATTTAAGGTTTCAGTAATAAAACCCAAAGGTAGCTGCAATAGTTCAAAAAAAGCACACAAAGCATGAAGCAGATTTCAAAAACTTGAATCTTTTGCCCGAATGCCGTTCTGGTAATCTTCGGCTTTACGAAATATTATCGCATGATCTCGTATTCAACGCCCAATGTTTTCTCTACTTTTTTGATGAACTCTGTGGCAGGTGTAACTTGAATATTTCTGACAAGGATAGGCTCGGTTGTAATGTCCTCCACATTGGAACGTAACTTCACATACAGTGAGGTTTTACCAGAGTGCTGTTTGCCAAGGTCCTCGATCTTGCCGATAATATCTTTGGTGATATCTTCAGTTGTAAGATTTAAGGTAATTCCCTTCGTGCGTTTGGAGCCAATCTCATTCAAGAGGTCGATATTTCTGATCTTAAATTCGATGTTCATCTGACCCCAGTTATTCTTCATCACCACGCCCTCAATAAAGAGGAACCATCCCATGCTCATAAAGTTTTTAAACTTGAGATAGTCTTCACCGAACAAAGTAAACGTAGTGTTGCCGGTGTAATCTTCAATGGAAAATTTTCCGAACGGTTTTCCGGTTTTCGTTGTGCGATGTTCGACGGCAGTGACGATGCCACCAATCTTCAATTCGCGCCCGAGCATTGGCTCGAGTTCATTCAGTTGGTTGCAAGCTGCAGTGCAAAATGTTTCCATTTCAAATCTGAAATGATCGAGTGGATGGCCGGAGATATAAATTCCAACAACTTCTTTTTCTAGATTTAGTTTTTCGATTTCACTGAATGGTTCAACCGGCTCGATACGAGGCTTAGGCATTGCGGTTCCACTTGTCCCGCCAAACAAACTTGCTTGTGCACTTTGTTCATCTTGTTGAGTTTTCGCCGCAAACTTAATTGCCTTTTCAACTAAACTGATGTCACCTTCACGTGCATAAATATATTGGCGTCTGTGAAGATCTTTCCAGCAGTCAAACGCTCCTGACAAGGCAAGGCATTCAAATGTCTTTTTATTGACCGCGCGTTGACTTAATCGTTTCGCGAATTCAAAAATATCAGCGTAAGCGCCTTTGCTTTCGCGATCCAGAATAATGGCCTCAACCGCTGCGTCCCCTGCACCTTTTATCGCACCTAATCCAAAACGAATTTCACCTTGTTTGTTCACCTCGAAGTAAACTCCCGATTCATTGACATGCGGCCCAAGAACTTTTATTCCCAGGTTTCGACATTCCTCAATGAAGAACGTTACGTTTTCAAGATTGCTTTGAGAATGTGTTAACACTGCAGCCATGTATTCCGCAGGATAATTTGCTTTTAAGTAAGCGGTGTGATAGGCGATCAGCGAATAACAGGTTGAGTGCGATTTGTTGAATGCGTATTGCGCGAATGCTTCCCAGTCTGTCCACACTTTTTCGCAGATCGACTGTTCATGTCCGTTCTTCTTGCAGCCTTCGATGAATTTATCTTTCATCTTATCGAGAACTGCTTTCTGTTTCTTTCCCATTGCTTTACGCAACACGTCAGCATCACCTTTGCTGAA
>CBQWHS010000299.1:0-5701 GCA_967728665.1 uncultured Chryseosolibacter sp.
GTGTGCTCGCCATTATTCAATACCTGCGTTCCGTTTACAAACACATGCAACATTCCTGTAGCATATTGCATGGGTTCATCAAATGTGGCAACGTCTGAAATTTTTTCCGGATCGAAAATCGCGAGGTCCGCATAGTAGCCAAGCTGAAGTTTGCCACGTCTTTGAATTCGCAAATTTTCTGCTGGCAACTGAGTCATTCGTCTGATGGCTTCAGACAACGGAACAAGTTTTTCGTCACGGACATATTTCCCGAGTACCCTGGAAAATGTTCCATACGCGCGCGGATGCGCACCCCAATCTTTGAACATCGGTGTGGTTGCTAATGATCCTGCATCGGAGCCAAAACTGACGTAAGGCAATCCAACAATTTTCTTAACGATTTCTTCGGACTGCAAATAAAAAATCGCCTCTATCCTCGACTTATCTTTTACGATCAGATCAATAACAGTTTCATCTGCATTCTTTCCATGCAGTTTCGAAATCTCACTCAATCGTTTCCCTTTATACAATCGGTTAAGTGAATCAGTACGAAACCCCGAGATCATGACATGCGCAGGATCTGAATTCTTGTAGGGAATTCCTTTGGCCATTTCATCAAGAACCTTTTTTTTGATAGCCGGAACTTTTAAACGCTTTCGCATTTCTTTCGCCCCACCTTCCAATACCCAAACGGGAAGCCGCGCATTTAGCCCTGTGCCACTTGCAGTATACGGATACATGTTAGCAGTCAACTGTACGCCCGCACGTTGAGCGCTGTCGATTCGTGCAAGCAACGTATCGATCTTCTTCCAGTTCCGCTCTATGTTTATTTTCAGGTGATAAATCTCGGTGCGTATGTTCGCTTCTTTGGATATTCGAATGGTTTCGTTTAATGCTTCGAGGATTTGATCTGCCTCACTGCGCATATGAGTAATGTACATGCCTCCATATTGAGAGACCACTTTGCATAATTCAATTAACTCTTCAGTGGAAGCATAATTTGCTGGCGCATAAATCAGTGATGATCCCAAACCCATCGCACCTTCTTCCATTGCATGCCGAACAAGTTTTTTCATCCGCTCCAATTCATGAACATTAGGCTTGCGGTTTGCCTGATCTATTTCATGCATGCGAACGGTGGTTGCACCGACAAATGACGCCACGTTCGGAGACATTCCTTTTTTAGACAACCACTTGAAGTAACCACCAAGTGTTGTCCATAAGCTGTCAACAGATTTTTTATGTAATCTGCGAACAGGGCCAGGTGAAAGTCCTTCGCCAAAAATTTCAAGTGTAACACCTTGCTTGATGTCGCTCATCGAACGCCCATCCATGAGCAATGAGCGATCGGCCCAACTCAACATATTGATAAAACCTGGAGCAACCGCGAGTCCGGTGGCGTCAATGATTTTTTTTCCAGATTGATTCTTCAGATCGCCAATAAAGGCAATAGTGTCCTTGCGAATGCCAACATCGGCTTTAACTCCAGGTCTGCCAGAGCCATCATAGATAGTACCATTTCGAATGATGACATCGAATTCACTCTTCTGAGCAATAACCAGGATCGGGAAGGCAAGAATGAACAGGGGAATAGCGCGCATAAAATGGAAACGCCACATTAGCGAAGTTTACCTTACTATAAAAATAAGATTTTCTGTTTTTGTGAAAGATGTAATCTATTTTTTAATTCTTCCCAATTTCATGAACAGCGGAAACGTTACCGTTTTAATTTCACCGTCGGGCCACACTTTTTTCAGTTCATCAATGAAAGGCTTTACAGGATCTTGTTGATTCGCCTTGATGTAGTTGCGTGTCGCAGACCACGAAGAAAGGTATCCGGAAAATTGTTCGAGAGACCATTCAACTTTCAGTTCAAATGCCGGCGTCTCGATTTTCGCGAAAGGAAATGGAACGTTTCGATATTGTTCTTCGACTAATTTCCGCGCATCATCCCAATACGGGCCGACAGTACGATAGTAGAAATCCAGAAACGGTGGGTCGATCTGCCTATCTACAGTAAGAATTGCATATCCCCAAACAGCGAGAATCGCGTCTGGTTTAGCAACACGAATGGCCTCTGCGTAAAATTCGTTCGTGTTGATCCAGTGCAGGGCCTGCGCCACGGTGATCAGATCGAAGCTGTTGTCTTCAAATGTTGTACGCTCTGCCGGCGCAACCTGGTAATGAATATTCGGCGATGCAAACGCATTGTCAATTTGTTGTTGACTGAGATCGGTGGCAAAAACTTGCCCGAAGTCCTTACACAACTCCTGCGCTACTTGTCCATTTCCAGTCGCACAATCCCAGGCAATATTTTTTTCTTTGAGATGCTTGTAAATAAAGTCATAAAGCTCGCGCGGATATGAAGGGCGAAATGCCGCGTACATTTTCGATTGATCGGAAAATAGATCTTTGGACACGTTGAAAAAGTTGAATGCTGAGGTAGAAATCTTGAAGTCTACACTTCCAAATTAGACAAACGTCTCCCTGGTTATTCCTGAAACTAATTTATTCCAGGCAATAGGCGTGCGCTATTTGTAAATGCTACTTTACTTTGATTCCAAGTTCGTCTAGTTGCTCGCTCGAGATTGTTGATGGCGAATCGATCATCACATCCTTACCCGCGTTGTTTTTCGGAAAGGCAATGAAATCGCGAATCGAATCAGCACCTCCGAATATCGAACACAACCGATCGAAGCCAAACGCAATTCCACCATGGGGTGGCGCTCCAAATTCAAACGCATCCATCAGAAATCCAAATTGCTTTTTAGCTTCTTCATCGCTGAAACCCAGCTTAGTAAACATGAGTTGCTGTGTCGGTCTGTCGTGAATACGAATAGAACCACCGCCAACTTCCGTTCCGTTGATCACCATGTCATAGGCATTCGCGCGCACCTTGCCCGGATCAGTATCCAGCAAATGAATGTCTTCACGTTTTGGTGAAGTAAAAGGATGGTGCATCGCGTGATAGCGTTTTGTCTCTTCATTCCATTCAAACAATGGAAAGTCCATGACCCAAAGTGACGAAAATTTATTTTTATCGCGAAGGCCGAGTTTCTCTGCAACATGCAAGCGCAATTCACTAAGCTGTTTCCGTGCCGACTCTTTTCCGCCTGAAAGGATCAACAATAAGTCACCAGGTTGGGCATTCAATTTTTCTGCCCATCGCTTCAAATCATCAGGTCCATAAAATTTATCCACTGAAGATTTAAAAGTTCCATCAGCTTTGTATTGAACATAGACCATCCCCTTCGCTCCCACTTGTGGTCGCTTCACAAACTCCGTTAATTCATCGAGTTGTTTGCGTGTATATTCTGCACAGCCCTTCGCAGCAATTCCAACTACAAGTTCTGCAGATTCAAATACCTGGAAATTTTTTCCTCTCGTCAGCTCTGTAATTTCTCCAAACTTCATCTCGAAACGTGTGTCCGGCTTATCGGAACCGTACAGCTTCATTGCGTCATCGTATGTCATCCGCGGAAGCGAAGGAAAATCCAATCCTTTAACATGCTTGAATAAATGACGGATCAGTCCTTCAAAAGTATTCAGGATATCCTCTTGTGTAACGAATGCCATCTCGCAGTCGATCTGCGTAAACTCAGGTTGTCGATCTGCACGCAAGTCCTCATCGCGAAAGCATTTTACAATCTGGTAGTAACGATCAAATCCAGACACCATCAAAAGTTGTTTGAACGTTTGCGGCGATTGTGGCAACGCATAAAATTCTCCATGGTGAATTCGCGATGGAACAACGAAATCTCGAGCGCCCTCCGGTGTCGACTTGATCAACACAGGCGTTTCAACTTCAATAAAATTTTGGGCATCCAGGAAAGTCCGCGTTTGCTGTGCCATTTTATGACGAAGCTGTAAACTTTCC
The DNA here is from genome assembly GCA_967728665.1 of uncultured Chryseosolibacter sp. Classification (GTDB taxonomy): domain Bacteria; phylum Bacteroidota; class Bacteroidia; order Cytophagales; family Cyclobacteriaceae; genus Chryseosolibacter. Next base: position 3,857 of record CBQWHS010000299.1, read on the forward strand.
CTTACAGGATTTCTTCTTAAGTCGAGATAACGATATTTCATGCGAAGTTCATCTCCGCCATCAGTTTCATCTTCAATGGTGAACGGTGGAAGCTTCGCAGGATTTAGCGTTGTCAATTTTGTAACACGTACCTCTATCTCTCCTGTTAAAAGTTTGTCATTTTTAGACAAGCGTTGAACAACAGTCCCTTCGACTTGAAGAACAAATTCACGTCCGGTATTTCGCGCGGCCTCCATTAAAGCCGAATCGGTTTTTCCTTCTTCAAAAAACAATTGTGTGAGTCCATAGCGGTCGCGAAGGTCAATCCATAAGACGCTTCCTTTGTCTCGCTGACGCTGCACCCATCCTGTCAGGGTAACCTGTTTATCTACATCCGAAATCCGTAGTTCTCCGCAAGTATGAGTCCGTAACATGTTAGAATTATTAATTTTGCGTTCAGTTAACGTTGGTCTACTTAATAGCAGCCGCGAATTTAATAATACTTGCCCGTTCACGTTATATAATTAAAAATTAAAAGTCTTATGGCCGTAAGGTTAATTTTGATTGTTTCATTGATTTTGATGGGGTTTGATCAGCCTAAGCTTGTGAAAATGAAACTCGAGGACGGGACACGCATTTCTATTCCGGAAGGCTGGCGACCAATGGACGACGCGGATTTCAGAGATCGTTATCCATCTGTGCGCGCGCCGATCGCTGCGTTTACTGACGACCAGCGAGTGGTGGATTTTAGCGTGAATATTTCCGCAACCCGCTGGCCCGATACCAACCATGCGTTAGCTAAACAATTTTTCAAAGCGAGCCTAATGAATATGTTCGATAAAGTGACCATGATCGATGAAGGTGTCCGCGAGTTGCACGGTAAAAAATTTATTTACTTTGAATTCGAATCTCGTGTAAATGGAAATCGCCAGAAAGAAGGCGAGCAAAATCCGGTTGTAAAATATACTTATCAGCAATATTATTTGACCCCCGGGCGCACATTGGTGTTCTCGTTCAATTCACCACAACGATTAAAAGAAGAGTGGCATGTCGCGGCAAAAGAAATGATGATGGCCATCCGCGTAAAGTAACAAACTCTCATGGATTTATATACCGACGAGTACTTCATGCATGAAGCGTTGAAGGAAGCCAAGAAAGCATTTGAGATAAGCGAAGTCCCGGTAGGTGCCGTGGTTGTTTGCAAAAACAGGATAATTGCGCGCTCTCATAACCAAACAGAAAAACTGACAGACGCGACGGCACATGCCGAGATGCTCGCGGTGACGTCAGCTGCAAACTATCTTGGATCAAAATATTTAAACGAATGTAGTCTCTTTGTCACCCTCGAGCCCTGTGTAATGTGCGCAGGAGCACTGCATTGGGTACAACTACAAAAATTAGTATTCGGAGCCTCCGATATTCAACGAGGATATACGTTGGTTGGCACGCCATTATTGCACCCCAAAACGGAGGTTGTGAAGGGAGTCAAGGCTGCTGAAGCAAAGGAACTGATTGACAGTTTTTTTAGAAACCTTAGAATCTTGTAGCGACTGATCGAAACCCGGGTTAATTAAATCAAAAGTTGCTGTTATTTTGAATTTTCTGCTCTAACTTCCGGTTGTATATTTGGCCTCGTTCAAAACAAATTGTTAAACATTAATAAATAGACACTATGGCATTTACGCTTCCAGCACTCCCCTATGCTTTTAATGCGCTCGAACCCCACATTGACGCACGGACCATGGAGATTCATCATGGTAAACATCATAACGCTTATGTTACAAACCTCAACAACGCTATCGCAGGAACAGATGCTGAAAAATTAAGCATCGAAGAGATTTGCAAAAACATTTCAAAATATCCTGC
>CBQWHS010000300.1:0-5675 GCA_967728665.1 uncultured Chryseosolibacter sp.
TGGAATGAAAGGGGATTCGCTAAAATGCAAATAAAAGACGAAGGAATCAAGGGCGTAAAGAATGAACCAACTCGATAGTAGGTTTTGCTTCATTTAATGAAAAACCTCTTCCCTTTAATATCTCATCATAACTCTTTGTATGCAGATCTGTAAAACCTTCAGAAAATTCCAATTCTTCATTTTCAATTTTGAGTGTTCGAAAAGTGCGCTTGCCAGTAAGTTTAACGGAATTAGGAATATGATTGTAGTCAATGCTCAAAAACCAATTCACCCTTGCTTTTTGCAACTCTAAGTGTCCTTCAGCAAAATTCGCGTTGTGTTTTGATACAGAACTGCCTTTTACGTCACCAAAAATCCAGATTAACATATCGAAAAAATGGATCCCAATGTTTGTGGCTATCCCCCCTGATTTTTCAGGGCTACCCTTCCAGCTAATGTTATACCAGTTTCCCCTGGAGGTGATATATCGCAGATCGACATCGTATATTTTATCCTTGGGGCCCTTGAGGATTTTTTCGCGCAGTGAGATGATCGCAGGATGTAACCTGAGTTGGAGGATTGTGTAAATCTTGTTCCCGGTTTCTTTTTCAATTTCTGCCAACGCATCGACATTCCATGGATTTAGCACCAATGGTTTTTCACAAATTGCATCGGCCCCATGCCTGAGCGCAAATCGAATGTGGGAATCATGAAGATAATTTGGGGAACAAATGCTTACATAATCTACCCTTTTTCCCTGTCTCTTCAATTTGTCTAAATGCCGGTCAAACCGCTCAAAGTCCGTAAAGAAATCTGCCTCTGGAAAATAAGAATCCAGAATTCCAACATTGTCGTGTTTATCGAGTGCGGCTACAAGGTTGTTTCCTGTCTCTTTGATCGCCTTCATGTGACGCGGCGCGATATAACCCGCTGCACCTATCAATGCAAAATTCTTCATTGTTTAAGGACTTAATTTATAATTGTTTTAGTTGGCATAAGCAATTTTTTAAGCTACTATACCAATGTGGTATCTCTATTTTTAGCACGTTCTTAATTTTCGATTTGTCCAATACACTGAATTTAGGTCGTGTAGCTAATGTTTTATATTCTTCACTTCGAATAGGCAAGACTCTTGAAGGATACTTATGATAATCAACAATAAAATTAGCTAAATCAAACCACGATATGGCCCCCTCGTTGGAGTAGTGATACAAACCGGGAATGTCATTTTCTCCTGTCTTTATATTTTGTATGATTTTTAAAATAACAGATGCGAGATCTCTTGCGTAGGTTGGAGAGCCTATCTGATCATAAACTACGCTTAAGCTCGCTCGTTCCTTTGCAAGGATAGAAATTGTTTTAACAAAGTTTTTTCCAAAAGTGGAATATACTCCAGCGGTCCTTAAAACGTAAGAATCGTTAATTGACAGTGCATATTTTTCGCCCTGCAACTTAGATTCACCGTACACTGATAAGGGATTAGTAGGAGATGTTTCAGAAAGGGGTGTGTTGCCATATCCATCAAAAACATAGTCTGTTGATATATGGATCAGCCTTGATTGATTTTCCTTGCAGCGATCAACCAGCACCTTCACCGCTGTTGAATTGATTTTATGAGCCAATTCAGCATTTTGTTCAGCCTGATCAACAGCTGTATACGCAGCGCAATTAATAATTATATCGAAATGTTTCCCCTTCCAAAATGTGATAATGGATTCTTCTGAAGTCAAATCCATTTCTTCCACGTCAACAAATATGAGGAAATCTTCTTTCAAGCTAGACGCTAAAAATTTTATCTCGCTGCCTAATTGTCCTTTTGAACCAGTAACTAGAATTTTCAATGATTTGGCTTTTAAAATTTTTTATGTCAACCCAACTTAAATACGAGATTGTTTTCAAGTTTGTATTCAATTTTACTTTCTATACAGACCGCAAGTCCGAGCTTATTAAAATTTAACTTATGCCCAAATTCACTCATCCATCCAGTTTGTTTCGCTGGGTTTCCGATTACTAGTGCATAGTCAGCAACTTTTTTAGTTACAACAGCGCCAGCCCCAATGAATGCAAATTTTCCAATATCATTTCCACATACAATAGTCGCGTTCGCGCCTATGGTTGCACCTCGGCCAACTAGTGTTTTTGCGTACTGGTTTTTTCTATTGACTGCACTCCGCGGATTGATAACATTTGTGAAAACCATCGATGGCCCGAGAAATACATCGTCTTCACAAGTAACTCCAGTATAAATGGAAACATTATTCTGAACTTTGACATTGTTGCCCAAAACAACTTCAGGAGAAACAACAACGTTCTGACCAAGATTGCAATTGTTTCCAATTTTGCAATTCGGCATGATATGAGAAAAGTGCCAGATCTTTGTGCCGTCACCTATTGTACAACCTTCATCGATGACCGCTGTGGGGTGAGCAAAAAAAGAAGCGTCAGACATATTCAAATTTGCGAATTGTGTCACAAATATATCCAAGTTGAGCATCATTCATTTCTGTGTGGATAGGAAGCGAAATTACCGTTTTCGATAGTGACTCTGTTACGGGAAAAGATCCTTCAGGAAATTCAACTCTCCTATAAGCATTTTGCAAGTGAAGCGGAACCGGATAATAGATCATAGTCGGAATATTCTCAGCTTCCAGAAATGCTTTAAAAGCATCTCTTCGACCGGCTTCAATTTTAATTGTATATTGATGGAATACGTGAGTTGAGTAAGCTACGCGTACTGGTATTCGAAGAAAAGAAAGGCCTTTTAAGTTTGTGTCATAAAATTTAGCAACTTGATTTCGTGCTGCTTCATAGCCTGGCAGGTGCTTTAGCTTTGCTTTGAGGATAGCAGCTTGAAGCGTATCAAGACGGCTATTTACACCAATGATGTCATGCTGGTATTTAACCTTTTGACCATGATTCGCAATCATCTTAATTTTTTCTGCCAATGCACCATCCGCTGTGAAGATTGCACCGCCATCTCCATAGCATCCTAAATTTTTCGAAGGAAAGAATGAAGTCGTTCCGACGACTCCCATCGTTCCAGCTTGCATTTTTTTACCGTTAGCAAACGTATAGGTTGCTCCAAGTGACTGCGCAGCATCTTCAATAATATGAAGCTTGTGCTTTTTGGCGATTTCAATCAACGACTCCATGTCTACGCATTGACCATAGAGGTGCACGGGAACAATCGCTTTTGTTCTCTGAGTAATTTTTGACTCAACTTGTTTGACGTCAATATTAAACGTATCAATATCAACGTCAACAAAAACAGGAACAAGGCCAAGTAATGCAATTACTTCTGCAGTAGCGACATAAGTGTGAACAGGAAGAATAATTTCATCCCCTGGAACAAGATCAAGAGCCATCATGGCGATCTGTAATGCATCTGTTCCGTTTGCGCATGGAATCACAAAAGGACTTCCGGTATATTTGCCTAGCGCCTGAGCGAACTCATTAACTTGTGGACCCTGAATAAATGCAGTGGATGTCAAAACGCTTTCAATCGCTTCATCAATTTCAAGTTTGATCCTGAGGTATTGACTATGGAGATCGACCATCTTTATTTTTTCCATATCACGAATCACTATCAACGTAATTTACTTGTCGTTTTGGTCGTCATTTGATGTTTCGAATTTTCTTTTCCCATTGCCACGCGTGCTTGAGCGAATCCTGGATGGTAAATTTTGTCCTCCAACCAAGTTGATCGTTGGCTTTTGCTGGATCGCCATAAACTTTTTCGACATCGCCCGGCCTTCTTGGTGAGATTGTGTAAGGAAGATTCATGCCTGTAACGTTCATAAATTCATTCACAAGTTGAAGCACTGACACACCTACACCTGTGCCCAAATTAAATGATTCGAAAATTAAGTCTTCTTTTTTGTTTGATAGAAATTGCATTGCCTTAACGTGTGCGATTGCAAGATCAACAACGTGTATAAAATCTCTGATGCAGGACCCGTCGGGTGTACTGTAATCATTACCAAAACAATTTAGTTTTTCCCTCACGCCAGCTGCTGTCTGTGTAATAAATGGCACGAGGTTGTTTGGGACGCCAATTGGCAATTCGCCTAATTCTCCACTTGGATGAGCGCCTATCGGATTAAAATACCTAAGCGACACAATTCTAAACCCGGTACGATAAACATCATCCAAGATTCGTTCGCACATTTGCTTTGTAGCTCCATACGGAGATTCGGCTTTTTTGAAAGGTGCATTTTCATTCACCGGTATTTGATCGGGCTGTCCATAGACAGTACATGAAGACGAAAAAATCAAGTTCCTGTTCCCCGTCTCTTGCATTACTTCAAGAAGTTTAACCAAAGACCCTACATTATTGTGGTAATAGATAAGGGGTTGCTGAACAGATTCACCAACGGATTTAAATGCTGCAAAGTGGAGGATTGCATCAAACGGCCCGTGCGCTGCAAAAGCGCTTGCTAAAAACTCCTTGTTATTACAATCACCTTGTAAAAAAATTGGCTTTTGTCCCGTGATAATCTCTATTCCTGACAGCAAAGATGTGTTGCTTCGGGATAAGTTATCAATAATCACAGGTTGAAAGCCGGCGTTGTAAAGTTCGACCACGGTATGTGCTCCGATATACCCAGCTCCGCCTGTTACTAGTACTTTTTTCTTGCTCATTTTTTTAGAGTCGTGCGCTTATTAAATATCGGTCGAGAAATCCCTTTACATCATAAATAACGGTCCGCTCATGTTTAATTTTGCCCCAGTCTACATTGAGAAATTCTCTATGACTTACTGTAAGTATTATAGCGTCATACTTTTGCTCTATTGAGGAAATTAGCTGAAGTCCGTATTCGTGGTATACCTCATTAGCATCCGCATGTGGATCAAAAATGTCGACCTGCATTTTAAAACTTTTTAACTCCGCGATAACATCGACCACGCGGCTGTTTCTTATGTCAGGGCAGTTTTCTTTAAATGTTATGCCAAGCACAAGCACTTTTGCATGATTGATGCGCAGTTCGTTTTGAGCCATTAACTTAATGACGCTGTTGGCAATATGTGTTCCCATATTGTCATTGATTTTACGGCCGGAGAGAATCACCTCTGGATGATATCCAACGCTCTGCGCTTTATGCGTTAAATAATATGGATCAACTCCGATGCAATGACCTCCAACAAGCCCTGGTTTGAAGGGTAAAAAATTCCATTTTGTTCCAGCGGCTTCAAGAACTTCATGAGTATCTATGCCGATCTTTTCGAAGATCAATGCAAGCTCATTAACAAATGCTATGTTTAAGTCGCGTTGCGAGTTCTCAATTACCTTAGCTGCCTCTGCAACTTTTATCGATGAAGCTTTGTGTGTTCCAGCTGTAATTATTTTCCTATACAGCTGATCGACTTTATCGGCAGTTTCTGGAGTGCTTCCGCTTGTTACTTTTTTTATTGTTGCTAACCTATGCTGTTTGTCTCCAGGATTGATACGTTCAGGTGAATAGCCACAGAAAAAATCAAGATTAAATTTTAAGCCACTCTCTCGTTCAAGAATTGGAACGCAAATTTCTTCTGTGCACCCCGGATAAACCGTTGATTCATAAATAACGATATCACCTTTTTTTAGTGCAAGCCCGACTGTCGTGCTGGCACTTTGCAGAGGTCTCAAATCCGTTTTTTTTGCATTATCGATGGGTGTAGGGACTGTTATAATAAAGTAATTGGCGACTTTCAAATCT
>CBQWHS010000301.1:0-5670 GCA_967728665.1 uncultured Chryseosolibacter sp.
CTTCTCTTTTCCATTGATAACTGGAGAAAGAGTAACGGCTTTGAAAGAGCCTTACACCATGGTGCTGACAAAGAAACAAACAAAAAGATATTTCAAAATTGAGAATGAAGATTACTCAGGAGTCATTGGTAAGGAAGTGTATTGGGGAACAGATCCTCAACCTTATAAACTGACCGGTGTTTGTGCTGACGTACCCGATAACTCACATATACAATTCGATGCGTTAGTATCCTATGCAACGTTGATTCGGCCCGATGATAAAAATGCCGATATCAGTTGGAACTGGTCTGACATGAGACACTATATCGTCCTTAAACCAGGCGTTGACTACCTGGAGTTTCAAAAAAAGTTTGACGATTTCAGTGAACGATATTTCAAAGGCGATAAAGTCACTGGCAGTTTTGAAAAATTTTATCTTCAACCATTAAAAGAAGCGCATCTTTTTTCTGACTATGAATATGACATTGCAAAAGTCGCGAGCGGGAGAGCGGTATATGCGATGTTGATAGTCGCGGGTTTTATTCTCATCATCGCCTGGATCAATTATATTAATTTAACCACATCGCGTGCGCTCGATCGCGCAAAGGAAGTCGGCTTAAGAAAAGTAATGGGTGCTCTCAAATCACAATTGGTGCGTCAATTTATTTTTGAATCGGTTGTTATTACAGTTATAGCATTTGCAATTGCGTTGGTGATGGTGTTTTTGTTGCAAAATTCATTCAATCAAATTATCAATGGCAACCTTTCATGGTGGAGATTGGTAAAGGAAATCAATTCCTCTGTATTGTGGATTTTCATTGGAGTGATTTTCGTCGGTATAATGCTTTCGGGATTTTATCCAGCCTTTGTTTTATCGTCTTATCAACCTGTTACGGTTTTGAAAGGTAAATTTCAGAGGTCTTCTAAAGGCCACATAATGCGAAAAAGTTTAGTGATCTTTCAATTCACCGCTTCTGCAGTTCTGATCACCGGGACATTAATCGTATCACGTCAACTAAAGTTTATGAACGACAGTGACCTGGGCATGTCGATATCAAATTCTATTGTTGTTCAACCTCCTGAGCTAACAGCATGGGATTCTACATTCATTCAAAGAATTGAAGCCTACAAACATGAGCTTGGACAAATCAGTGGAGTAGTTAATGTAACAACCAGTAATAGAATTCCTGGCGACAGGCTAGGCAGAGCTTTTGGAATTCGGTTAAGTGATCAGCCTTCATCGGCACATTTCACAATGAGCGTTATGAATGCTGACTACAATTTCTTCGATACGTATGAAATTAAATTGCTCGCTGGACGAAAATTTTTACCCTCTGATCATAAATTTAATTTTCAAGATATCAAGGCCGTCATCTTAAATGAAAATGCAGTCAAGCTTTTGGGAATTGAAAATGCAGAAAGTGCAATCGGTAAAGAAATTGTTTGGGGCAACAACGGAACCCGTTTGTGGAACGTTGTTGGAGTTGTAGGAAACTATCATCAGGAATCACTTAAAAACCCAATGGAGCCAATGATTTTCAGACCTGTATATGGAACTTATAATGCTACGACAATTAAGATAGGGAGCAGTGACCCAAAACAAATCGTTGCTGACGTTGAAAAAATTTATAAAAAATTCTTCCCTCAAAACCCGTTCGGTTATCTTTTTCTTGAAGACAAGTATAAGTCGCAATACCAGGATGAAAACCGATTCGGAATTGTGATCTCGATATTTACGGTACTCGGAATTATTATTTCATGCCTCGGGTTGATCGGACTTTCTTCCTATATGGCTTTTCAGCGAACAAAGGAGATCGGTATCCGCAAAGTTTTAGGTGCAAGTTTGCTTAGCATCGTTTCTCTTTTATCCTTCGAGTTTGTAAAACTCGTCTTGATAGCAGCGATCATCTCTCTTCCCATTGCATTCTTTGCTATGGATAACTGGTTATCGGCTTATGCTTATCGAATAAGCTTAAATTGGTTTTTGTTCATTCCACCAATCATTTTAATTCACTTGATCGCGGCATTCACCATGAGTTTTTATGTGCTTAGAGCCGCCCGGACTAATCCAGCTCAAACATTGAAATGTGAGTGAGGGGAAAAAGGAGAGTTCATCATTATTTTAGAAGGCAAAGTCAAATGACCATTGAGTCAGCAATGCCCAATTCCAAATGCCTTTTGCATCTGCATTTCCAATGTCCAATTATCCAATAACCAGTTAGTAATGACTAGATGATTACGTGACTGCCGCTGGCACTGGTTTTTTCGATTTCATTTTAGATTCCAATTGGGTAAACTGATGTCCAGTGTTGATCTTCGGAATGTGGAAAACCCTCGTTTTTCTATCGAAATACCCCTTTCTAGGCTTTTATGAACGTAGGACATTGATTATATTTATATAACTAGGATACTTAACTAATAACAAACGTATGAAACGCAATTTTTTCCTCGGGCTCGCCGGGCTTGCTGCACTTTCTTTCCTGAGTTCTTGTGGCGATGATGAGCCTACACCCGCGGGAGTCAGCTTCGAACTGGCAGATCAAACTATCACAGAAAGCGATGGAACAATAAATTCTTTTCACCCCGATATTATACAAGACGGCCAGGGGAAGACCGTGCAAGTCAAACTGGTTTTCGATCGCGCGCTTCCATCACAAGCTGTGATCAAATATAAGATTGATGGCACAGCGTCTTCTGTTAATCCTCCACCAGACTCAAATGGTGACGATTTTGAAGTGAACGATTATGATGTTGCTGAAGGTACCAATGTGACCTTAACGACAGATGAACTCACCATTGCCAAAGGTGCAACCGAAGCCATCATCAACCTGACTTTGTACGAAGATTATGACTTCGAGTATTACAAGACAGTCTTGAATACAGATAAACTCTCATATGAAACAATAATTTTCACACTCTTGTCTGTTTCTTCCGGTCCCGCAAAATTGGGAGCACAAGTAACACATATTGTGAACATCACCGAAGATGACGCCGTGTTTCTTCTGCAGTGGGGAACTAATAACACAACATCTGCAGGTGACGTAGATATGGATATGCTTTTTTCAATAGACAATGACTTGGTGTGGGGATCAGCAAGTGATGGGACCTACGAGATCGTTAACTTACCAGCCGGATTTCCAGAAGGACAGTATGGTATGAGTTATACATACTATGCAGGTACTTCTGATGATGTTGATTTTGCCGTGGGCATTTATACAACCGCCGGTACTGCTAACGGTCAGAAATACACTTATCCATCTTCAAATCCGCTGATTTTCAAAGGCGCGTATACACTGAAAAACATTAACAAGTGGTCGGAGACAAGTCCTCCAAAAGTGGTGCAGACGATGACAAAATCTGGAATCAATTATACAAACGTCTCCGCGATTACAGTTCCTGTCGATGGAGGAAGTCGCGTTGGTGATAATGTGTTCCGTCTCAATGCTGATGTGTTGGACAACTACAATAGTCTGGGATCAATTCGGAAGTTTGCGGCCAAGTACCCGAACTTCGGAATAAAATCTGCGAAATAACTTTTTGCAATTCGAAAAATATTTGTGGAGGCCGTCTTAGTGAGAGATGGCCTCTTTCGTTTTGGTTGACCAGAGAAAATCACAATTGCCAAGGAAGGTAATTAAACCGATATAACTGGGTTACAATGCTAACGTAATCCATCAGGAAGAAATCAAGTCTCCAAAAAACTGCACGTCCGTCTTTGGCTAGGCAAGGTTAGCAAATGGTAACAATGTCCCTCTATTGTCATTAAAGACGTTACATAAAGTTTACAAACCTGTAGTTTCGTTTATTAGGTGTTGCCTTAGAAGTATTTTTGTATATCTCGAAACCACAAATTCAACTAGTTATACATGGGTTTAATCGCTACCGTAATGTTTTCCGCTATTGGAACATCATCATTTTTTATTGGAGCATCAACTGTTCGCTCTTCAAGAAGGCGATCAGTCATCAAAACTCTAGAACACGCGGAAAAACAGGACGTTCATGCAAAAGCTATCGATTCCTTGCCAACTTCGATCTATTCGCCTTCCGATCTTGTAAACCTTAGTCAAAAGCAAATGGAGTTCATGCTGGAGATGATGATGTTGAAAGCTCATCTGATTAAGGTGATGAGAAGATTTGAGGAACTACCCGATACTGTGCCGTCCGAGATTTTACGATACAACTTTATCGATATGTTGTCAAAATACATGAGCACATGTAACAAAGAGATTGAAAACATTCTTGAGAATTTTTCCGCCCAACCTGATCATCACAATCAGTTTAGAAACTGATTCGTCTATCATCATTGCAACAAGTTTCGAAATGCCTGCAAAACCACAGCTTGAGAATCTGTCCGGTGAAATCAGGTACAAAGTTATCGAAACACACATGGCTAAATGTTTTTAGAACGTGAGGAAGATTATCTCTTCATCCACTTTTTCACCACCGTGTTGTTGCCTAATGTTATTTTTAGCAAATACATTCCCGTTGCGAGGTTGGATGTAGTTAGACTTAGAGAATATTTAGAATCAGTTTTATCTGATGACGCAGATAAGACACGTTGGCTTTGGACTGATTGGATATCAACATTTACAGGCCCGATGTAATCATTTTCAATTTCCACAGTCAATGAATTGCTACCCGGGTTCGGATAGAAACTGATACCTTTTGCAATCGCTAAATCTTCAACACTTAACACTCCTTGTTCTCTCACATAAATAGTAGTGGTAGCAATTGTCTTGCAAAGATCAAGTCCGGAGCCCACAGTTGTATAGGTAGTAGTAGAGAAAGGGTTAACGACGATTTGTGGACCTGGCACATTCTGAATTGCACCATCTGATGCACTCCAAACGAAAATACTTGCACCGTGTCCATTGAGCGTTACTTCCTCACCAGGATATACCAATTGTTTTGATGCTGAAACTTGTACAGAAGGATTCACGCCAACATTTGGACGTATGTCCATCGCAATGTTTGCACCGAACTCGATGGTGAACGGTTTCCATTGGCCGGAAGATTCTTTTACCCACGATGTTGAATTGGTCGCTTCTCCATTTGCAGATGAAATAATTCCCAATGTGTAGCCTTTACTGTATTCAATTTCAACACCCACATGGAATGGCTTTCCGAACACGGGAGTCTCGCGTTCAAAAGTGATTTCAGTTGCTTTAGATGCTGCCACATCAGCTTGTATTTGTTTCAACAACACTTCTTTTCTTTCGATCACTGAACCGGGACTACTTTGAGGCCCACGTGCATTCCACACCGTCACATACGCCTTCGCTTCTTCACTTGTGAAAGCAATGCTGCTGAAATTTATTTTCACCCCACTCACGTACTTATAGCCACAGTTGTTTAGAAAAAATTCTGAAAAAGCCTGGCTTCCTGCGCTGTTGTGTCCGGTTAGTAATCCGGTGTATGCTCCAAATGCCGACAAGGGCAGGAGGGATGAAGTGTATCCTGGTTTAAAGTTTGTAAACTCTCCACACAATCCTTCTTCTGAAACAACAATCAAGTCATTCACAACATATTGAGTTGAAGTGCCCAGGCTATTTTTCACTGTAAGTTTTACGTCGAAACTTCCAGGCGAATTATATTTTACTTTGGGATTCCGAAGCGTTGATGTCGTCGGATCACCGCCTTCGAATTCCCATTGCCATTCGGTAGGAAAGTTTGATGACAGATCGGTGAAAC
>CBQWHS010000302.1:0-5642 GCA_967728665.1 uncultured Chryseosolibacter sp.
GCTCGCTCTTGTGCCGTTGATGTCAGGTATAGGCATGCGGTGAAATAAAGTAGTAGAACTCTTCTCATAAGTTAGGTTTAGGTTGATGAAAATTATAAAATTTTATTTCAAAAAAAGCCATTGCAGTGCAATTAAATACCGAAACGATTGCTTTAACTTAATTAAAATTGGCTATCAAACGATTGACTTGCACAGAAAATCGATTGTGGTTCGCTCGTAGAACTTTTTTAAAAAAATTTCATTTTTGAGATAGTCTGATGCACAAATCAACCCCAACCCTTAGCTTACTTCAAAAATCTCTAATCAACAGACAGTTTAGAAGTGCTGCTAAAAATGGTTTTGAATTCCGGAATGAACTGACACGAATCGTCTGATACTTGTTTATTTTGCAGCCTATTTTAATGATGGATTATCTAGAAACATTGAATGAACCTCAACGCGAAGGCGTTTTGAATACTGAAGGTCCTTGCATGCTTATCGCCGGTGCAGGCTCAGGAAAGACAAGGGTTTTAACTTTTCGTATTGCATACTTGATTCAAAATAAAAATGTTGATCCATTCAACATTATGGCGCTTACATTTACCAACAAAGCAGCCAAAGAAATGCGGGAACGAATTGAATCTGTGGTTGGAAAGGATGCACGTAACTTATGGATGGGAACATTCCACTCGGTGTTCGCACGAATACTTAGATCAGAAGCTCATCACCTTGGCTATCCTAATAATTTTACGATTTACGATACCGACGATGCAAAGTCGCTGATAAGATCTATCGTTAAAGAACTTGGCCTTGATGATAATGTGTACAAAGCGAATACGGTCTACAACAGGATTTCTGCAGCGAAGAATAGATTGATCAGTTGGCAGGAATACCTCGCTAACCCAGAGCTCACAGGAGATGATGCAGCAAACATGCGCCCTGAGATGGGCAAAATTTACAAGACATATGCGTTGCGTTGCTTTAAGTCTGGAGCAATGGATTTTGATGATTTGTTATTCAACACAGACAAGCTATTCAAAGAACATCTTGAAGTGCTAAACAAATATCAGCACAGATTTCAATACGTTTTGGTCGATGAGTTTCAAGACACAAACCTTTGCCAGTATTTTATCATTCGTAAACTCGCGGGCGTTCACCAGAATATTTGTGTTGTCGGTGACGATGCACAAAGTATCTATGCGTTTCGCGGTGCAGACATCACGAACATATTGAATTTTGAAAGGGATTATCCTGAGTTGAAAGTCTATAAACTCGAACAAAATTATCGTTCAACTCAAAATATCGTTAATGCAGCAAACTCGGTAATAAAAAGAAATCGCGCACAGCTCCCCAAGAACGTTTGGACAGCAAATGAAGAAGGTAACCTGATCGAATTGATCAAAGCGGTTTCTGATAATGAGGAAGGAAGACTAGTGGCGTCCTCTATTTTCGAAGAGAAGATGCAACATCAATTGAAATTCAGTGACTTCGTTGTTCTGTATCGCACCAACAGTCAGTCACGGGCGATAGAAGAAGCACTTCGAAGAATGAACATCAAGTACAAGGTGATTGGTGGCCTTTCATTCTATCAGCGAAAAGAAATCAAGGACATTCTTGCCTATTTGCGTTATGCATTAAATCAGCAGGATGAAGCGTCATTCAGAAGAATTATTAATCTTCCGAAACGCGGAATTGGAGATTCAACAGTTGACAAGATTGTCGTAGCTGCAAATGACCACGGCACTTCCATTTGGGAAATCCTTCAAAACCCCTCTCCGTTTGTGGGTGGACGTGCTGCCGGACCGATCGAGGATTTTGTTGCCATGATCAAACGTTTCACTCTTGAAACACAAAGAAAAGATGCGTATGAAGCAGCGTTCGAAATTGCAAAAGGATCGGGCTTGTTAAAGGAGTTGTATGAAGATAAAACTGTTGAAGGGCTCAGCCGATATGAAAACGTCCAGGAATTATTAAACGCCATCAAAGAGTTTACCGACAATCCAGAGCGCGAAGATAAAAGTCTCGGAATGTTTTTACAGGAAGTATCCTTAGTTACAAGCCAAGACGATGACAAGGACAAGGATCCTGAAAAAGTGACATTGATGACCATTCATATGGCGAAAGGTCTTGAGTTCAAATATGTTTACATCGTTGGCCTCGAAGAAGATCTTTTCCCGTCTCAGATGATGTTGAGCAGCCGTGCAGACTTGGAAGAAGAACGAAGATTGTTTTACGTTGCAATCACGCGCGCGCAAAAACGTTTGTTTCTCACTTATGCGTTGACGCGTTACCGTTTTGGAAGGCTAAAGAATTGCGAGCCAAGTCGCTTCATTGACGATGTTGACCAACGCTTTGTTAAAGTAAGCACACGCTTTGGCGGAATTGAATCCGTTCCTCCTCAAAGTCAGTATGCAAAAAATCTGGTAACAGGAATTAAGAAAACAATTACATCTGCACCAGTACCGAAAGCATCCACTTATAAAGTTTCAGCTGATTTTATACCAAGTGATACGGCTGGTTTGCAAACAGGCATGAAAGTGGAACACCCTAAATTTGGCTTTGGAACGGTGATACAAATGGACATGAGCGGAGGCGACAAAAAAGCGAAAATCAATTTTAATGAAATTGGTGAGAAGACTTTGTTGTTGAGTTTTGCAAAATTGAGAATCGTGTCTTAGCCTTGAATTTCGCTTAAAATGTCTCTTTCCCACAAAAGAGACCGAGAAACTGAATAAAAAGCAACGCATTCTGTATAATCTTGAGCAATTGGGAAAACTTTCTGGCATGGGTCAGGGGGTATTGGGCGAAGACGCCCAGGAGTACGTCAATAAGCTCCGGGATAATGACCGGTAGTAGGAAAATCTTCGTTGACACACCCATCATCATAACTAGTCGAAAAAAATCCAGAGTTTTATCCGAAAGTTGCATCCGTTCTCGAGGGCCTCATTAACAACGATGTAACGCTAATCAGCAACTGTCCTTACCCTGTCGAAATTCGAAATTAAGCCTAGAAAACTTAATCGGAACGATCTTTTATCGATGGGTTCCCTGACAATTCGAAACCTGTTTCATCTTACCGAAATAAATTGGGATGTTGCACAAATATCCGCTATTTTGCGTTCTAAATATTCGTCACTTAGGGCTATTGACTCCCTTCAAATAGCCTGTGCAATAAGCAAACAATGTGAAAGTTTTTTGACCAACGACAAGAGGTTAAGAATAGTTAAAGAAATCAACATTCAGCTGATTAAAAATTTATGACAGCAGATTACAATTCCCAGAGACCCGACATCATTTTAAAAGAGTACGGTCGGAATGTTCAAAAATTAGTGGAGTATATCCGGCAGATTCCAAGCAAGGAAAAGCGCACGGAGATGGCCTACACGCTCATCGAATTAATTAAACAACTTACGCCTACCATTAAGGACCAGCCAGAAAATCCTCAACGGGTTTGGGACGATCTTTATATTATCGCTGATTTCAATCTCGACATAAACAGTCCTTTCCCTGTTCCGGAAAGAGATATCCTCTTTAAAAAACCAGACAGAGTTGCGTACCCACAATCCCCCGTGCGGTTTAAGCACTATGGAAAAAACATTGAAAAATTAGTTAAGGAGGCGTTAAAGAAAGATGATCCGCAGGAGCGCGAAGACGCAATCATTTATCTTGGTAAATTAATGAAAACGTTCTACGGAAACTGGAATAAAGAAACGTTGGATGACTCCGTGATTTTGAAAGACATCCAGGCAATGTCCGGTGGTGCGCTTAACATGACCATTGAAAAAGTACGTGAAGACAATCTTTTTGAAAAACTATACAAGGAGCGTAAAGGCAAACTGAAACCTCAAGGCAATAGCGGCAGCGAGCGTGGCGAACGTAATGATCGCGGCCAGCGCCATTCAGGTGGCGGACAAGGTGGTCATCGACCATTCAATAAAAATCACAAGGGCAATAATTTCAAGAGGAGAAGAGATCAATAGAAAGTACAAATTACGAAGTACGGACGTGCAGAAAGAAGCAACGAGGTTGTGTTATCAGTAATCAAATTGTCTAAAACCTAGATGAGTATTTTCAGAATAAAGGGAGGAAAGAAATTAAAGGGAGAGATCATTCCACAGGGTGCCAAGAACGAAGCCCTCCAAATAGTAAGCGCCGTTCTGCTTACATCGGATACGGTGACGATTCACAAAATTCCCAACATTGTTGATGTTAACAAATTAATTGAACTGCTCGGAGACCTCGGATGCAAGGTTGAAAAGCTTAGCGCAGAATCGTATCGCTTCTCGGCGGCAAATATTAACACGCAATTCCTAGAAACAGATACATATCGAAAAAAAGCTGCCGCATTGCGCGGATCAGTAATGTTACTCGGACCAATTCTCGCCCGGTTTGGAAAGGCAAGTATTCCGAAACCTGGCGGTGATAAAATTGGAAGACGCAGGCTCGATACCCATTTCATTGGCTTTCAAAAACTCGGTGCGAAATTCAATTTCGATTCTGAAGAACACCTCTTTCACATTGATGCTTCTGAGCTCAAAGGCACTTACATGTTATTGGATGAAGCTTCCGTTACCGGAACCGCCAACATCATTATGGCTGCCGTTCTTGCCAAAGGAACAACGACAATTTATAACGCAGCATGTGAACCGTATCTCCAGCAACTTTGCCTCATGTTGAATCGCATGGGAGCAAAAATTTCCGGAATCGGTTCTAACTTGGTTTCAATTGAAGGTGTAGAAAAATTAGGAGGCACTGAACACACGTTGCTTCCCGATATGATTGAGATTGGAAGTTTCATTGGCCTTGCGGCGATGACACAATCCGAAATCACGATCAAAAATTGCCGGATCGACATGTTGGGAATTATTCCCGAAATCTTCAGACGACTCGGTATTAAAATGGAATTTCGCGGGGACGATATTCACATTCCTTCACAGGATCGCTACGAAATAGAAACGTTCATCGATGGTTCCATACTAACAATTGCAGATGCTCCGTGGCCCGGCTTCACTCCTGACCTATTAAGTATTGTTCTTGTTGTAGCAACGCAAGCAAAAGGAACCGTGCTCATTCATCAGAAAATGTTCGAAAGCCGTTTGTTCTTTGTTGATAAACTGATTGATATGGGTGCTCAGATAATTTTGTGTGATCCACACCGAGCAACGGTGATTGGCTTAGAAAGAAGAAATGCATTACGTGGAATCAAAATGTCTTCTCCGGATATTCGCGCAGGAGTGTCATTGCTGATTGCTGCCCTTTCAGCAAGTGGAACAAGCGAAATCTCAAACATCGATCAGATTGATCGTGGATATCAAAATATCGATACGAGGTTGAAAGCGCTTGGCGCGGACATTGAACGAGTCAATTAATTTGATTGCTGATCGAGAAATTCGACTTAGTTTGAACTCACGGCTCAGATTTCAATTTTCAACGCTACCGGGCAGTGATCTGATCCTAAATATTGGTTATAGATCATCGCGTCTTTTACTTTCGGCATAAGTGCTTCGCTCACCATAAAATAATCGATTCGCCATCCAACATTTCGCGAACGCGCGTTGAATAGATAATTCCAATAGGTGTACTTTATTTCTTCCGGATAAAATCGTCTGAAGGTATCGACAAATCCGGCTTCGAGAAGTTTTGTGAACCCGTCAATTTCACGC
>CBQWHS010000303.1:0-5632 GCA_967728665.1 uncultured Chryseosolibacter sp.
GGCGCGATAAAATCTTATGACAATGCAATTGCACTTTCCGCTACAGACGCCGTGGTTTTTAATAATCGAGGGAAATCAAAGTTTAACGCCAATGATGTTGCTGGTGCCATTGAAGATTTTACAAAAGCAATTTCGCTCAAGGCGGATTATGATAAAGCATTTGAGAATCGCGCGGAAGCGTATTTGAAAAAGGAAGATTGGAAAAGTGCCGTTGCAGATTTGGAAAAATTGGTAGCAAAGGGAAAATCAGAGACTGAGATTTTTCAGAAACTAGGGAAAGCAAAATATGCATTACAGGATTTCAAAGGCACGAGTGAGGCACTTGAGAAAGTAATTGCAAAGGGTCTGAAGGATAAAGATGTGTTCACCATGCTTGGCTTGAGTTATGCCGCGCTGAATAATTGCGCTGAAAGTGTAAAGTCATTGTCGTCTGCAGTCGCCATGGGAGTATCCAACAAAGAAGTGTTTTTTCAATTGGGAAGTTGCCAGTACAAAAACAAAGATTATTCTTCCGCTATTCCATCCTTGAGCAGGGCAATTTCTGCAGGCGCAACATCGCGGGAAGCATACCTGTATAAAGGCTATTCTGAATTTGCTCAAAAAGATAACGATAACGCGCTTATCGATCTTGAAAAAGCAGTTTCACTCGGCTCAAATGAAAATGAAGCTTTTAAAGAAATCGGTGACCTCTATTTTATTAAGAACGATTTTCTTTCGTCAATTAAAAATTATGACAAAGCAGTCTCTTTGGGCGCTAACGACGCAATCGTATTTAATAACCGAGGCAAAGCCAAAGTCAATACAAATGATCAGCAAGGTGCGTTGTTGGATTTTGATAAAGCAATTGCGCTCAAGGCAGATTATTCAAAGGCTCTTTTGAATCGCGGAACACTTAAGTTTCAATTGAAGGATTATGCTGGAGCCGTTGTCGATCTTGAGAAATCAAAAACAAGTGAAGGAGAGACAGCCGAAATTTTAAGAATGTTGGGACTCTCATATTACGAGTTAAAGAAAAATGAATTGGCCTTAACGTTTCTGGAAAAATCGCTGGCAACTGGTGAGAAGGAAATGCACGTTGCATTGTATACGGGTTATTTGCGTTTTGAAAAAGGAAATTATAAAGGCACAACAGATGCTCTTGTGTTGGCAGAAACGAATGGAGCCAAAGATCCGGATTTATATTTCATCCGGGGTAAAGCATTTTATCAGCAGAAAAATTATGCAGCCACAATCATCGATCTTGAAAAAGCTAATCAGAATGGAAAAGTAGACGTGACTTCTGCCGAAGCTCTCGGGTTGTCTTATATTCAAACTCAAAAAGAAAAAGAGGCCTTTGTCCATTTACAGAAAGCGGCTTCACTCGAGAGCAAGTCCAGGGAAATATATTTTCATCTTGGTAACGGTCTCTTTAAGGAAAATAATTTTACTGGAGCAATATCCGCTTACGACAAAAGTGTGACGTTGGGATCGAATGACGAAGTAATTTTCAACAATCGCGGTAAAGCAAAACTGAATGCAGGTCAGGCTCAAGAGTCCGTTCCAGACTTTGACCGCGCGATTAACCTGAAGCGCGACTATGTTCAAGCTCTGCGAAATAGAGGTACTGCCAAATTCCAACTGAAGGACTATACGGGCTCAATCAACGACATGGCGGTTGTAATCGCGAAAGGCGAGGCAACTGCAGAGGACTTTTCGATTTCGGGAACAGGAAAATTTTACACGAAGGACTTTGCTGGTGCATCCCAGGACCTTTCAAGGGCGATTGAAAAAGGGAATAAGGATCCATTCGTTTATAATCTGCGAGGCAGTTCATATTTTGAATTGAAAGATTATGAAAAAGTGATTTCGGATCTGGACAAGGCGATTGAGGGTGGACAGACTGCAACTGAAGTCTATTTCAAACGTGGTGCTTCTAAATATTTTTTACAAAATTTTAAACTGGCACTCACTGATTTGGACAAAGCAATTCAGTCTGGAACGTTGGACGCGATTGCTTTCGACATGCGTGGTCATTGTAAACTTGATGCTAAGTCTTTCGAAGACGCAATCGCAGATTTAACGCAGGCAGTCCAGAAGGATCCGAAACTTGCATCAGCATATTTCCACCGCGGAGATGCAAGATTTAATCTTAACAAAACTCAAGACGCTATTGAAGATTATTCACAGGCAATTTCCCTTGGACTGAAAGATCCGGTACTCTTTAATAACCGTGGAAAGGCACACTATACGCTTGAGAATTTCACAGCCGCACTGCCTGATTTTACAGAGGCGATTACGCGTAATGAAAAATATGCGAGAGCATATGAAAATCGTGGAATGACTTATTTTAAAACATCGAAATTCGATGAAGCAGCGAAGGATTTCCGAATGGTGGAAAAGCTGACCGAGAAACCTGATGCCACTTTATTTACATTGATGGGCGACAGTTATTACAACAGCAAGAAATTTCCACTCGCACTTGAGTATTATGAGAAAGTGATTGCCGCAGGTGTTAAGAACAAAGATGTATTTTATCGTCATGCTCTTATGCTGGTGGAAAACAAAAATATTTCCGGAGCGATCTCAAGTTTTGAAAATGCGAAGAACGCTGGCGAAAATTCCGTTGATCTGTACTTGAATCTTGGCCGCGCTCATCTTCAAAATGATGACACGAAATCTGCATTGGCCGCATTAAACAAAGCAATTGAACTTGATCCTAAAAACGTCAACGCAATATTCAACCGTGCACTTGTTCGCGAGGCTCTTGAAGATTTTGAAAATGCGGTGACGGATTACAACAAAGTCTTAACGCTAAATCCAGATGATGCGGTGGCTTATTATAATCGTTCTACATGCAAGGCAGCGCTGGACGATTATCTTGCTGGAATTTCTGACATGGACGATGCTATTCGGATTGACGGAAAAAATGCGGCTTACTATAAACAGCGTGGTAATTTTTATTACCACATGCAAAATAAAGACAAAGCTTGCTTTGATTGGCGCAGGGCTGTTGAATTTGGCGATGCAAAAGCGCGCTTTCAGATAGACAGTTATTGTAAATGACGTCTCTTAAATTGAGTGGCATTTAAGCTATTTCAACTGATTTTTATTTTAAACATCATCTTTTCTTACACGTGAAAGTCGGGCGGCTGTATGTCAAGCCATGCTGTATTTTTCTTCTGCAAATTGAGATTATAAAATTCCAATTGCTATGATGTTCTCAACACTCGTTTTCTCGGTTGCCGCCTTGTGGAGTGATGATGTTTCGACAGCTAAGGTTATTTCTGTTATCGATGGGAATACGATAGAAGTTGTCAAAGGACCAGCTGACACTTGTGTAGTGGTATTGGCCGGCGTTGACAGCCCCGAGCTCGCGCAGGAATATGGAGACAAAGCAAAAAAGTATCTTGAGAAATTGTTAATCAAAGAGGAGGTTAGCATAAGATTCACGGGAAAAGATCGGAAAGGAAATTACTTAGCTGTAGTAATGAAAGGCGATGTTGATCCACGTGTTGAATTGCTGAAGCAAGGTTTGGCATGGACTGCAGAAAGAGATCCGCTTCCGGAGCTGGAAGTTCATAAATCAGAAGCTCAGCAAAAAGGAAAGGGACTTTGGAAACAGGAGAATCCAACGCCACCATGGATTTTCAGGCGGCAGCAAACGATGATGCAACCTAAAAGCAGTTAAATTGCAGAAATAACTTTACGAAGCTTACAATTTTGGGTAAGTTATATCTGTTATAATACCGCTATGCATTCACGAGTTTTCTTAACACTCATTTTTATCTCAATCACAGCGGTTTCATACGGTCAATTCTGGAAAAAGAAGAAATCGAAACAAACACCTGAAGTTGAAAATTCGCAGCAGCCGAATTCGCTTGACCCAACGTCATCTAAAAAAACATACGCACCAAAAACTTCAAGAAAACAATCATCCGGTGCAACATACGAATCTGAACAGAAGTATTATGAGCGAATGGAAGCGCTTGAAAAAGCTAAACGCAAGGAAGAGGAAATAAAGTTAAAGCCTCAGTATTCGAACCCAATGTATTTCGGTCATAAACGTCCGCCAAAAAAGCACAAACCTGGCAAGATGAAATACTGCAAAGAATGCGGACTAAGACATTGATTTATTGGTTAGATCCGGACCGGAATTATTCTTGCACCCTACCTTATTTTTTTCCCGCTGCCAACAAGTTTTCGTCAGTAACTTGACCTTCGGATTTTCTGTATCTTGTTACGATGAACATTGCCTCGTACATCGAGCACACCAATTTAAGTCCAACCCTTACCATACAGGCCATCGACAAGTTAGTTGAGGAGGCGAACGAATTCGGATTTCTTGGAATATGTGTTCCACCTTTTTGGGTGCAGCGGGCGAGACGGGAAATCGGCCAAAGAAAAATTTTATTGGTGACCGTGGCTGGTTTTCCTTTAGGCTACAACATGACGGAGACAAAACTTGACGAGATCAAGCGTGCAATCGATAACGGTGTCGATGAAATTGATGTAGTATGGAACTTGACGTCATTCAAAACAGGCATTCCATGGACTAAAATTGAGCTGGCGAAGTGCAGCAAACTAACCCACGATCACCAGAAACTATTGAAAGTAATCATTGAGACTGCGTATCTTTCCGATCCGGAGATAGAAAGCGCCTGTAAAATGTGTGCCGATGCCGGGGCCGATTTTGTTAAAACATCAACCGGTTTTGCGCCCACGGGTGCAACGGTGGAACACGTAAAATGGATGAAGAAATGTTTACCACCCGATGTTGGCATAAAGGCCTCCGGCGGAATCAAGACGCGCGATCAAGTCTCAGCGCTGATTGACGCTGGCGCACTCCGCATTGGAACTTCATCAGGTGTCGCAATACTTAAACAACCAACCAATAACTAACAACCAGAATGACTCAAATTCTTGCAAATGTTTTCCCACAGGAGAACACGATACCTGAACAATTCAGGATATCTGAACCCATCGAACAACGAGAGTATCTTATCAACGGAGAATTGAAAATTTGGAAAGGCAATCTTAACAATGTGTTAAGTCCTGTTTTCATTAAAGAAGGAAATGAGTATAAACAAAAGGTTATTGGAAGCACTCCACTTTTAACTTCAAAAGAGTCACTTGAAGCCCTGGATGCAGCAGTTAAGGCCTATGATCTTGGCCATGGCTTGTGGCCAACGATGAGCGTAACGCAACGTATTGAGCACGTAGAGAAATTTTTAACGGCGATGCGTGCAAAGCGCGGTGAAGTTGTGAAGCTGCTTATGTGGGAAATTGGAAAGAGTTTGAAAGATTCCGAAAAAGAATTTGATCGCACATGTGATTATCTCGTGGACACCATCAAAGCGTTAAAGGATCTCGATAGAAATTCTGCGAAGCTCGTGGAGGAACAAGGATTCATGGCGCAGATCAGACGTGTGCCGTTGGGCGTTGCCTTGTGTATGGGCCCTTTCAATTATCCTTTGAATGAGACGTTCACTACGTTGTTCCCTGCATTGATCATGGGCAATACAGTAGTTTTTAAACCGGCTAAATATGGTGTGCTTTTGATCAAGCCATTAATTGAAGCTTTTCGCGATAGCTTTCCTCCAGGCGTTATCAATATTATTTACGGCAAAGGGAGAGAAACAGTCGGAGCTCTAAT
>CBQWHS010000304.1:0-5630 GCA_967728665.1 uncultured Chryseosolibacter sp.
GCTTTTGTAGTATCAAGATACCGGGGTTAGGCGTGGAATTAGATCGAACAGCATTAGCGAAATTACATAAAAACTATAAGTCATGTGGATTGACTAAACGCAATGATGAAATAGAAATGCAAAAGGTATATCCCGGGTGGAAGTTCAAAGCTGTTCGCTGGTAAGAATAGTTAAGAGAAAATAGAAAGTGGCCAGAATTCCAGCCACTTTTTCATTTAATGATTATTTACTGTCACTCCATGGAGGAGTAATCTTATTCATGCGCGCATAGGCAATCAGTTGTCCGAGGTGCTCATTGGAGTGACCGAGCGCTATAAGAATAGCCGACATGCTGGTATAATCTCCTGGAAAAGGAAATTCTACTTTAGTGGCTAAAGATGCGTCGGGCGCATTTTTAATAGCATTGACAATTACGTCATACGATCTCTTCAGCTCAGCTGCCACGGCTTCCTTTGTCTTCAAGTCTGTTTCGATAGTTTGCATATTAACACCGTCCGGAATTTTTGCACCTAGCTTGGACGCAAAGAAATAATTCGCTGAAATTATATGCGCACAAACCTGGGCTACTGTGCGCACTCCGGGTTGTGGTGCCCAGGAATACTTGTCGGCAGGGATAGCTTGTGCGAGCTGCATCACATGGCCTGATACGAAGCCGATTGATCCGGCTGTTTCCTTTTGAAATTGTCCCTGGCAAAATGCCTGAACCGAGAATAACAGCGTTGCAATAGTTAACAATTTTTTCATGGTGATTGGGTTGTTAAAAGTTTAGTAATTTGATAATGTTTGGTTTGCTAAGGTAAAAAAATTCAGGACATTCCGTCGAGCTTTATGACGCTAATGGCACTTGTAAAATTCCAGGTTGCTATTTTTCCGATAACAGGAACATTGACTCTTTACACAGCCACACCACAAATGAGGTAAATGTTGATGAAACTTATTCGAGGTGAAATTTCTTCTCGAATATTTTTTGTCTTTATAGAAGAAGGGCTTTACGGAACAGTGCAGGCACAAGGTAATGTGCGCTTGCCTTGTTGGATAGAATTGAAGAAGAAGTGGTAAATCCGGATTCGATTGAAGCCAAAAAATTCTAAAGTATGTTTTGCGGGCAGCAGAAGCAAAAAAAACGCCTCTGACTAGAAGCGTTTTTTTAATAAAAAATCATATCCTAAAACACATCAACAATCTTTGCCGCGGTCCCCGCATTGATCATTGAATACTTCGTCCCAACCTTCTCGAAGAATTGAATGCCCACACATTGAATCACGGTGGTCTCTGGCAAAAGCACTGCAGCGACAAGGTCGGGGAGAGCTGAGGTTAATGTAAAGTCAAGAAGCGCATCTTCGTTGATTGGGAAAAAGTCTGATTCTTTTTGCCCATGGGAATCCATGAACACTTGCGCTGCGTTATACTCCTGCGTCAGTGCGTTGTAAACGATATCAGGTACAGCGGCTACCACTTGAACAAGTTTGAAATGAGTTGCCTTTGGTGGAGCAGAAATTGATTTACGTCGATCCAATCCTGTAACAGACATCTGTGCATCTATGCGAGTGTCTGGGTGTGTGAATACGGCACTGCCATGGAACGAAGCAACAAAGTCGGTATTACTCATTTCGAGGCCGCGAAGCTCAGTACGAAATTTTGAAAAGAGTACCTCGCGTTGACCTAAGTTGCCATCTGATTGCAAAAGCATCGCGCGAAGGAACTTGCGTATCTTCCTTGAGAATTTGTCGCTTCTGAAATCTTTGAGAGCCTTCAGACTTTGGAAAATAGTTTTAACACCGATCGCGATCGCGTTAAACTCCTTGATGTTCTGACGCTGCCGTTCAAACTTCGGCGAGGTCATAATTTTGGATTTGCTCGGACCGCCAGCTTTGCGGGCTACGGACTTTCCTTTTTGTTCGTAAAATGAAATTCCTCCCATCTTACCTTTGAACGTTACAAAATTTGACTGTTTAGCCATGTTATTATGATTTATGTTTTTAGTACTACCTGCACTGTGCAAGTAGCGTTTCGGTTTCAAAAGTATTCGCGCACAACGCCACCAGTTGTCGTCATGAAATTTTTTAGAAAATATTTTGTAGCTCGTCACCAGACGCCAGGAACTGACAGAAAAGCGGCAATTAAGGGACATGTAGGGAACATGTACGGAACATCTATGGAACATGTACGGAACATCTATGGAACATGTAGCAGACATGTGCGGAGAAAATATTACGTTACCGACTTAACGTAATCCCGTAAATAGGGATAAGCACAACGACAAAAAAATGTCGTTGTGATCAGCGAGTGTATGCAGCGTCAATCATCTCGATAGCATTTTGATCAACCCTCCCGTACGCGAGTCAATCAACCGCAGGAAAAGAATGCGGTATAGACTTCACGTAATAATTTTACCTGAGTAAAAAAATATTCATGCACCACAATTTTGTGGCTATAAAAGCGATTATATTGGTTAAAGTATTTGTTGAGATCGAGCAACATTGTGCGGTGCGGTTGAACAAGTTTTAGTTTGTTGATGGAAGACAAGTAGTAGACTTCAATGGAAATTATTAATGAAAAAGTTATAAAGTATGTTTGCGAAAAGGCCCTACTTCAGAATGAAAGTAATTCATGAAACACTGAAGCGAAGACCGTTTACAAGCCTTGAGGTTATTCAAGCGGTGTTAATGCAGCGTGATGAAAATGTTTCACTAAGAACGATTCAGCGCGACATAGAGAGTATGAGGACCTGCGAGCGTGTAGGCTATTTCGCGCCAATAGAATATCATCGGGGCCAAAACGGATATTATTACACCAAGTCAGATTATGAACTTGTAAAAAAAGTCAGCCTGGAGGCAGCATGGTCAGTGGTGCGTGAAGAGATGGAGCGGCAGATGAATTTAAAATAATTGATTTATGATTTCACCAGCTTGAGCAACTGTTGACCTTTAGACAAATAATACTTCGAATCCTCAGTCATTAGCAATCAACAAGAAACATGCTGCGATGGGAGAGATGCAACATCAGCACCCCTTTTGGAGTGCCGTTGGAAATGTATCTGCATCCATTTTGTAATCATCGTTTAACACTGACACTCACAGCGCCATCGTGGCTCACACTCTTCACTGCTACTGGCGTTGCGTACTCAACTTCAAGATCGAGGGCGACCAGGCTTTCATCCAGCTCGATGGCATCGATATCGCGCAGCGAAAGGGTGTCAATGCTTATCGACCCGGCAAATGCCACAGAAGAAGTTGTGTTACCTGTGATGTAAATATTTCGAACATGCTGACGGATGCGATGATCGCTGCTGATCGATCGTGTTGTCAGCTGGCAACTGTCCACGTCAAATTTGTAAGACGCGATATGAAGAGGGTCGAAATTTCCTTTCACCAGTATGTCGCATTTGTTTGCAATTACCTTCAGATCACGAGAGAAAACTCTAACACGTAGCCCTGGTGAATCAGAAACAATAGAAAGTGTATCAGCCATCTGCCGCAATGCGTATACTTCTTTGTCTTTTTCAATTTCTATTGAGAAAGAATCGGCCTGAATGAATTCGCATGACAGCCCTCTAAGGCTAATGACACTAACGTTGCTCATTTTCTTTCTCTCAACTGGAAAATCTTGTGAAGATATAGTGCGCACGAATGATCCATTTCTCAGTTTAGACAAAAACGTTATCGGGACGGCTGCGATAAACGCGAATGATACCAGCACCATGAATACAATAACCAATGAACTTCTTTTCATAATGATTTCTTTTTTAACTGACTTGAATTCTTTCTTGCAAACTTTTCAAAGTACGGCCGCAAATCGTCAAACTCCATGTCGAGCAATATCATGTTGCGAAAAAAGAATGGCATATCCTTTTCGGTAAATTGACTTCTTCTGTAATTGAGTGCATTTTTTAAACCCTTTTCAGCAACTGAAAAACCGATACCCCGCTCGTTGTGGATGACATCCAGTTCCTGTAAGAAATCATATGCGCGCATAATGGTATTGGGGTTGACGGAGATCATGACCGCCAGTTCCCGCACCGATGGAATTCGTTGTCCAGTGGTCCACTCGTGGAGCAATATCTTCTCGCACACGTGATCGGCTATCTGCAAGTAGATCGGTTGTGATTCACGAAACTGCATAGTTTTACATTAATTGCTTTTCTTTTAATTTGAAGTAACTGAATATCCACAATAAAACAGTGATCAGGAGTGAGAACCAAAGCCCAAAACTCCAGTTAAACCATTCGGGCATTTTCAAAAGTTTGTTTCCATTAACATCAAGTACTTCGAAGGCCGTCAGCGAGTCTTGAAAATTTCCAATGGGCAGGATCGACAGAAATAGCATTGGCAGAAGCATTAGGATGATCCAGACGGCAAAAAATGCAAGGGCAGTTTTAAAGAAACTGAATTTTGAAAAGTACAATCCGCCTGCAACGAAAAAAGCCTGGACTACGAGGTATCGAAGGAACAGTAGGTCGGCACGTTGATTAAAGAACATATCGTCGATGCCGCCCAACGTTAAAAGATTCACCACCTCCCAATCAGACCCAAGCGTGCGATTGGCCAGAAACACTATTCCGGTGTTAACGAAATAAAAAGCAATCGAATAAAGTATTCCATAGACGATCACACCAAACAAAAACCCCACAATCAGTTTCTCCAGGGTAGATGCAGGCAGCAGCATGAAATTGATTGCCTTGCTTTTCTCGCGTACGTCAGCGAAGGTAAAATTACCAATCAACGCTCCTGAAATCACAAGCCCGAAAAAGTAATAGGCGACTTGAAACTTTGGGGAAAACAGCTTTGGGTTACGAAAAGACAAGTAAACACCCATCCACACAATGAGCAATCCCGTGGTGACCGCAATCATGAATAAAAGTTGCTTTCGGTTTTCGAACCAGAACTTGTTAATGAGCGAAAGCTGGCGTGCCCAGTTAAAATGTTTTTTCATATCGATTCATTTAATGCGTAACGTATTGCCTCGGGGTTGGTCATTGCTGCCTTGTAAAGCGCCTCGAGGTCGACATTATTTTCTTCGCCACCTTCGTTCAGTGTAACAAGCAAATTTCCACCGAGAACCGGCTCTTTGAAAAACGCAGCTTGAGCTTCCGCAAGATCACTCGAGATCTTGAACGTTAATTTCTCTCCAATTTCTCTTACACTTTTTTGCATTATAATTTTTGTGCTATCAAGAATAATAATGTGATCGATCAGGTTGGTGAGGTCTTGCACCTGGTGTGAACTGATGATGATTGTCGTATTCTGGTGTATCGTCTCAGCGATTACTTTCCGGAACTGATTTTTGCTGATAATGTCCAAACCATTTGTGGGCTCGTCCATTAATAGTAGCGAAACCCCGGAGGCGAGGGCAAAACTGATCAGCACTTTCTTTTTCTGTCCATAGCTCATTTTGAGCAACGAATTGTCAGGAATTTCAAAGGTTCTGAGAAAGTGCCTGAATCTCTCCGAATCGAAATTCGGATAGAACTGCGCATTGTGTTGTACAAATTTGTCGATCGCAATATCAGGAAGATGAAATTCTTCGGGTATCATGAATATTTGCTGAAGGAATTCCGGGTGTCTTAAACCCGGATTGAAGCCGAGCACATCGATTGTGCCCTGGTCGGGATGAAGTAATCCAGCGATAGT
>CBQWHS010000305.1:0-5621 GCA_967728665.1 uncultured Chryseosolibacter sp.
AGAGAAAAGCTCTGCCCAATGAATCGAGA
Organism: uncultured Chryseosolibacter sp.; assembly: GCA_967728665.1. Classification (GTDB taxonomy): domain Bacteria; phylum Bacteroidota; class Bacteroidia; order Cytophagales; family Cyclobacteriaceae; genus Chryseosolibacter. The sequence goes on from CBQWHS010000305.1 coordinate 30, forward strand.
TAAGAAATTGATGGTGTGTTTGCATGTGCGGCAGCTTTTACAGCGGCGGCTATTTCCTCAGCCGTTGCGATTCCGGGAGCAGGTGAAATAATTCTGTCTCTGTACCACTGGCTTTCCAGTACCGTGTCGTTTTGATCATACGTCTTTTGCGTCCATGAATCAAACTCCACTTTGATAAAAGTACCTTCAGGCAATTCTGTTCTGATTGCTCTGCCAATGGAGTCATAAAAGATTACAGGCGATACACCACGCTCCACTAATTCCTTTGCGTCTTCATATTCGAAGGTCGTGCTGAAGTATGGCTCGTATTGTTTTACGGGTTTACCTTTATTATTGAGAGTGGTTCTTCCATTGCCAATCCACCGTAAGTTTGGCGTGGTGTCTACTTCGGTAACTGTTCCGTTTTCGAGCAATGCTCTTCCGGGCTCAGCCTGAACTTTTAGCATGACTACATTTCCACTGCCATCAGAGTATCCGTAAGAAGTTTGCCAGATAACGGCAGATCCCGTTTCAATACTTTTAAAGTAATCTGTTTCCCGAATGATGGTTTTAACAACATTCGGTTTGCCGTCATGGAGGTAGCGGAATAAATCATATTCCAGTTTACCCGTAGGCTGGTCGTTGGGCGATTCCTCCACAGCATTTGTATCCAGGAAATCACCTTTGGTTTCGTTCTCCTTCGCTAATACAAAAGTGCTTTTAACCATACCCAGTTCATCGAACCTCACCCCTCCCCGATTGTCATTGATATCGAGTGTGAGGTAAGGTGACAATACGCGAAAATTGAATCCAATAACTTTACTTTGGTTTTGAAGTTCGTCGGTGATCTCTTGAATGAAGAGACGATAGGATGAATCGTATACAATATGGGTTTTATATCCGAATGGATCAGTCACTTCACCGACCTGATAAAAATTGCTGCTATCGAAAGTTTGCGTACCGGAGCCTATCCAGTAATTACCATCATTTAATTTGAAGTAGTTTCCTTCTTGCACAAGCAACGCATCCGTAACCCTTCCATTAAAAATAAAATCTCTTAACTGAGGTGTAAGGGCCAGTTGGTAGGACTGATAAGGAAGCACCATTGATTCTATTTCGCCTGGCAGTAAAGGACCACTTAAATCATTTTTTAAGAACAGTGACTTGGTGTGTTCTATCAATCGCTTCTCGATCAGCCCGGATGTAGCGATCGCTTCATAAGGAATGAGCTGGCTGGCCTGATCATGATCTTTTATCTCCCGGATAGTAAAATAATCTGCTTGCGGAACGGCACCGGTAAGTTCGAAGCCTTTAGACTCCCATTGCACCGGCAAATGATAATCTATGTCATTATTAATTTCATTCGTAAAGTTATTCTCCGTAAGAACAATATGTATTCTACTTTGTTCGGCTTGTTCAACGGGCGTTAAAAAAGTGTCCGTTAGTTTTCTTCCATAACCAATGGACGCGGCCTTTAATACATTACCATAAACATCCACTTCCAGGTTCATCGCGTGGGCAATTCTGGGATCGGCAGGATTCCGATCGTACGTATACGTAAGCGCCTCGCTTTGCTGCACTAAAAACACTGCATATATATTATCCAGCTTCGGCTGAATACGCTGCAACAAACACGTATGCCGTGATGTGGTGTAAGGAAGTTTTTCTTTCGCACCTCCATCCAGTGAGTATACCTCTACACGCAGCGGCATTCCTTTGCACGCCCGCAAGGCCTCCCACCATTCATCTGCACTCCAGCCCGGATCCAGAGCAGGTTCAGTAAGATTCTTTTCGGGAACAATCTCATTTTTGAAATACTCGCTTGCGAATTGATCCAACACTTTCTCCCTGTCCAAAAATGCACCGGTATGGAACCACGTCTTCGTGAGCGTGGGTGGTTGATAAAAATTTTCGTCAACAAGCTGAATGCCGCCGCCCGGGTCTGCATGTTTGCTGTAATGCTCAAAATTTTCAGTATCAGTTTGTTCCACTCTACCGAAGCCACGGAATTCACGCGCTTTATAATCATAACATCCGTGATGATAAGTATAGTGACTGGTGAATCGCGTTTTGGTGATCTGGTCAACAACTTCCACTTCACTTACACAATGCACCGGAAACGGTAATTTGGTGATCCACGGGGTGCCTGCTTTTTTGTCCTCGAAATAAAAAAAGGTGGAAGGCTTATATTGGATGGAAACCTCTTTCCCCATATTGTTTTTATAAGAAGCCATGATGTGTGGCTTCTTACCATTCATCAGGTCAATGTACCGCAACGGGGCGGACGCATGCTCCGGCAGTGGCGATGACCAGACAATGCAACCAGTTCCGCTTCCAAGCAGATCAACAATATTTACATCAGCATAATTATCAATCTTAAAAAAAGGAATCGGGTTTACGCCTTCAACAATATTTTCTTCACTCCAGCTGTTACCGCTTTGATTAAAATATATTTTAAAAGAATCGTTTCCCAGGTAGACAATGTCAGTAGTACCCGATCCATCCAGGTCAGCGAGTTTTACGTGTTGCGGTTTAAAGCAATCATCATAATCAAATACAGGCGCATTGCCCATACTCACTTTTGATCCGAACCTGCCATAGCCGAGATTTGGCCAGTAAACAATGTCATGATTCCGGATGCGCACAATGTCCAGCAATCCATCGCCACTCATGTCGGCCAACAGAATGGATTGTGTGCTGTCGGCAAAAACAATGTTTGGTCCTGATTCCTCGTCAAAAGATTTTCTTACGGTCTGGTAAGTTCCATACCCTTCTTTTCCCTTCGATTCATACCAGACAAACACTTCGTCTTCTGACATGAGAATATCTGCTCTGCCATCACCATCCAGGTCCAGAAACTTTACATTCGGGTCATGGACATCGATCGTTGGCAACTGTGTGAAATTTTTGAAAGGCAGCCAGTCATTGTCGGGACTGAATTCAAAAAAGCCATTGAGCGCATTGCTCACTAAAAATTTCTGACCGTTCGCTTCAACATCCTGAAAGTGTACTTCTCCTGAATGTAATCCCGTGAAGGAAGGTTTCGGAGAAATTAATTTGACAGCCCCTAATTCACCGTTGCCTAAGTTATTTTTGTAATACCAACCCTGGCCTTCCTCTGTAAGGATGCCCGCAGCGCCTTCACCATAAAGATCCATCCACTGGTACGTGCGATCATCGATACCAAGCGGCAAATTTTCAAGGCTTTCTTTCGGGAGAAATTTTACTTCTGTATCCCATCCTAATTTTTCGTATGTGAATTCTACAGGAGGAAATGACTTTTCTGAATAAACACCACCCTTCCTGATGTATCCTTTTTGTGTAGCTGAAGTCAAAAAGGTAAATGCCGTACCTAAACTGTAATTCAAGTCCAGCGACCGAACCAGGCAAGGCGTGTTACCCAACTCCGGGAAGTGATGAAACATCAACACACGCTGGCATAAACGGTACGTTCGTATCTCGAATCCCGCCTGGTAGTTTGAGAACGCATCGTCGCGACATTTCCAGGAAGTATCGGGCAAGGGTTTCGGATCAGCAACATCGTGATCACCAAAATCCAGCACCAGCTCTAACAAATATTCAATGCCCGACCGGAAGTTCGTCCAATCATTATTGTTGAGTGCAACGCGGTCAAAATGATTTTTCGGGCAGTACTTAATACTTTTCAGGTAAACATTCGTAAATAGGGTGAGATCGTTCAGTCGGTTCTTCTCATGCAATTGATTGGGGACATTGACTTTGTTTTCCCGTACATATTCGTATTGAAAACAATTGCCCTTGTCATCATAACTGAATTCAAGCAACCATTTGAAAATCTTCTCTTCATTTTTTGGATCCGCCACACGTGCACTTTTACTCCTGCCAAAAATTGAAACAACATTTTCCTTTGATGTTACCTTCCACCATGTGTTCTTATTTTCGTCGGTAATTTTTTCAATTCTCAGGAAGCTTCCTTCAATCCGTGGCTTATATTTTTTTATAAAAACACCACCTGCTGTCCTTTCATCTTTTGTCCAGTCTCCTGAACTTTGTTTTGTGAACGAAGGCACCAGGTCTTCTGCACCTGAGAAAGTAAAAGTGTCAGACTCTTCCAAGTCGTTGTACTGGGGTAATTTCTTCTCTGTTTTTCTGGATATGGAAGGAGGTTCGGCACTCCATCCCAAACCGTAAATTCCATTACCACTTCCCGAATTGTATTGAAGAGACATCGCCGGCATAAATGCATTGCGCGATGGGGAGAAAGGGAATGGAATGGCGAACCCGGATGTTCCGTTGGCAGCATTCACTAAAAACTTATCGTCAATACTTTTTATTCCTCCTCCGCCTTTGGGCAAAGAGATGGATGGAATTTCAGGAGCGTTGGATTGAGTTTTTCCCCCTTCTTTTGTTTTAGATTGTTGGGCGGTTGGATTCGGTGGCTGCTGATACATCATTCTAACTGAGAGGCGGTTAAAAGTTAATTAGCGTTTGGAATCGAAAAACACATGGGTATTGACGATTAAACCAAAATGTGTACACCAAAAAATTAAGGTCATTGGCGAAAAATCCATTGATTTTGCATGTACAATCTTTACATTAATTAACGGATAAGGAACGAATCACACAATCCACCAGACGATTGATTCGATAAGAAGATTAAATACTATGTGAAATTTGAGAAGTGGTAATTTTGATACACAAATTACCTGACCTATTAAACTTATAGAGATGGTCTTTTTTCTTTTTCGTGGTAACGGAAAGTTAGATTCAGTATAAAAATTATTGGTCTTTATTAATTCAAGCACTATGCTTGAAATCCCCAATCATCCAATCGGGCTTATTCGTATAGCTAGTTTCAGAATAAATTCTGTTTCCAACTTCCTTTCCAATAGTTTTATAATCTTTCAGTCTATTGATCAATACTTGTCCGAGGTGCTCCTTTCCTAAATCGCTTCCATTAAAAACGGCTCCTTTTCTATTATCAATAAAGTTAATCCATAGACCTTCCATCCTTATTTTCACGGATTCTTTCCAAGTTGTGAATACTAAACCCGCTTCCCGTCTTCCTGAATATTTGTTGTTACAATATGATAAGTGAGGATGAGCAGCATCATGATACTGATAAATTAAATCAAATTTTTATAAATCGTGTTATTGAAATTTACAGCTATTCTCATATTTAGAATTTTTAAGATTTCTTGGATCTGACCGAAGGTCTCATTGTATTGGGCGTTCATTCGAAATCATTCCCTATCATGTAGAAGACCTTAAACCAATTGTTCATACTGAAAAGAGAGTTTGGTTGTAAGGGCGATGGCCCTCTATTGAGCAATTTCCGACGCCACAATGTCACTAGTTATTTTAATTGGGAATCAATTTTCTCAATAGATCACTAGAAATAAATCATTTAGGTCAAGCTATCTAAATCAGATTACTAGTTATTTTAAATAGGAGTTTGCACTAGCACGTGAGCATGCCTTAGTAAAGGATATTAAAGTTCCATCTGCCTGCATCATCCTTGGCGAAGACGATGATGGTTGTGACGAAATTCTTGTCGCTGCGATCACTTCGAGAAGTGCCCCAACCTTTCATATTTTGGTGGTGCTCGATCCCAATGACCAGTGACTATTGACT
>CBQWHS010000306.1:0-5609 GCA_967728665.1 uncultured Chryseosolibacter sp.
GATACCTGATGTGTTGTTCATCGACAACAATTTACCAGACGGGCTGGGGTGGGATAAAATGAATTATCTTGTTGAGCATTATCCAGGGTGTAAAATCAATCTTATCAGTGCTTATAAAAATTCATCGCCTGACGAAAATAGATCAACTACTGTAAAGATTATTGAAAAGCCACTCAGTTTAAACATGTTGAAGAATTATTTATAAGCTTAATCACGAATTCTTCCGTTCTCGTCTTTCCTTTCTTTTATCTTTTTTATCCTTTCTTGATTGTATTTTCGTCTGAAGCTTGTCGATGTTGTAAGCGTTTTTAATTCCTGAGAAGACCGACTTCCACAAATAGTTGAAAACCGATTTGGAAGTGTTTCGATAAAATAAAATACTACCGTTGCGGGTTTCATGTGAGTTGCTGTCGTCAATATTCCGTTTGATAACGAAAGTATTCAGTAAAAAACTCTTAAACGGATTCACCTTGTAATCCTCCGGATCTTTTTTAGTCCATTTGTTCTTTTTGACGATTTCTTCAATTTCTTTGTCATCACGCAGGCTTATGAGCTTAAGATCTTTGTAGTCAAGCGTTATTTCACCATCGGATCTGATGTTATTGAAATAAAATTTAAAAGATAAATCATCCAGTTTTCCAGACTCCACTTTGATGTTGGCAATGGGTTCGAGAATTTCGTTGAATTTTGTCATTGAAACATTTTTAACGACACCTCGCGCCTGATAATTTGCATTTTTTGTCCAAGGCATAATGCAATTCAGTTCAATTTGTCCTTGTCCCATAATGTTTGATTTCGCACTCAGAATTGTTCTTCCATTTTGGACCGCAGTGCTGTTGTTGACATCTAGCACGATTGCTTCAACATTGTCAAAGAAAGTGATGAACCCATTCGGTACCTCGGGTGAAGTTTCTTCGTAGGAGACGTAAGATTTTTCAATGGCAAGAGTGTCGAATTGTATGCCGAACCCCAGTGCGTGAAGAGCTTCGATTGGTAATTTTTTATAAATGCGTTTGTTCGGCTGACGCTTGTCGCGAAACACTTTAACATAGAATTGGGCACTAACTTTTTCCGCTACAAATGCTAGTGTATCCTGAAATTCGAATTTAAAGTCTCGGAATTTGAGGAATGGAATAACACCTTCGAATCGATCGATTTCATATCCGATAGCTTTTGCGAATTCCAGTTTTGACTTCAGTGGAATTATCTCAATAGTATCCAAAAACAACGAACGGTTCTCTGTGTTGTAGCGGGTTTGTAGTATGTCAAATTGGTATTGTGAATTTGCAATCAGAATTTTACAAGTGTCCAGTTTAATTTCTTCAAATGAATAATCAATAGTGTGACCTGGAATCAGTAATAAATTGAGATTGGTGAGCATGGCATTCGATTCCCACTTGCTCTTCAGTTTGCACGTGGCGCTGTCGAGGTACTCTATCTGAGCATCCGACACATAAACGCGTTCGACATTGATGATCGCATCTGTCCGTTTTTTGCCAGCCGAATCCAGTTTGAGTAAATTGGATGGATCATGTACAACAAGATGTGGACGGATGATAGAAATTTCTTCTAAATCAAGGCTCTTGTTGAACAAATAAGTTATCAGATCGAATCCTTGAATCGAAACTTTGTTAATCGTTAAGAATTCCGGATAGATACACGTGGAGTCATAGGCATTCTTCGTGATGACAATTTTTTCCGCGACAATCTTGTTGTGTGCCCATTCAATATAGAATGTGTCGTAAGTGACATGAAGATCCTTTTTATTGAGAAGCAAAATCTCCCGCTCGACCACTTGCTTTATTTGCTTATAAAGCACTCTTCTTCCGACAAACAATGTAACAACACCAATAACAAGGAGGGAGAATACCAGTAGGAATTTTTTCGATTTTTCGTGCATACTACAACCTAAACCGGCTCTAAAAGACTGTGCCGTTTACAACCCGGGATTCATTTTTGCTACTTTATTTTTACCGTTGCTTTTATCACTATGCCTCAAAGGCTTATTTTTATGCTCCTCCTCTGATAAAAAAATATCATCGCAACTTATATTGCTGCTTGATTGTTTAATTTGCTAGTTCATGGCGCAGGATAAATCAAACTTCCTTCATAAAAGACTTTTCATCATAGATGATGATGTGGAGGATCAAGAAATATTAATGGAGGCATTAAGCGTTGTCGACAAGACTATTCAATGCGATACGGCAACGAGCGGGGAGGAAGCGCTAAAACAACTTGATAAAACCATTGATTTGCTGCTACCGGATTTGATTTTTCTTGATATGAACATGCCCAAGCTCAATGGAAAACAAATTCTAAAGGAATTAAAAACCAGCAACATCACGCAAGAGATTCCAGTGATTATGTATTCCACTTCATTTGCTCCGCGCGATATTGACGAGATCAATAAGCTGGGAGCTGCTCATCACTTATTAAAGCCATCGCGTTTTGACGAATTATGTAAATCGTTAAATTTTATTTTATCACGGCCCTGGAAATAATTAGTTGGAAGAAACCGTTGCAACTTCCTGTTTCAGATACAATGGAATAGAGATAATAAATGTTGAACCTTCGTTCACCTTGCTTCGTGCCGAGATATAACCCTTATGTTGTTCAACAATTTTTTTGCAGAGTGCCAGTCCAATGCCAGTCCCTTCAAATTCGGTATTGTGATGGAGACGTTTAAACATTCCGAAAATTTCCTCCGCATATTTCTGATCAAATCCGATTCCATTGTCTTCAATAAAAATCCGGCAGTATTTGTTGTTGAGATCTTTTACTCTTCCATTAAGAGCACCAGCGATATCTGAAGTAATTCGAACCAAAGGGTCTATGTCCTTCTTTTGATACTTAAGAGCATTGCCAATGAGGTTGTGAAACAATGGCTTCATTAAATTAGGATTGACATACAGGCTTGGTAATTTTTCAACCATCACCTTAGCACGTTTCTCGCGCAATTCATCGTCCATCTCCTGGAGAATATCATTGATCAACAAGTTGATATCACATTCAACAAATGAAGGTTTATCAACAGAAATTTTGGAGAACGTGAGAATGTCTGTAATTAAAGTCTGCATTCGCTCGGCTGCTTTTTGAATCCGGCTGATGTTGGTTCTCGCGTCCTCGTCGAGCACTTCTTTATATTTTAAAGATAAACGGTCACTGAACATCCTGATTTTTCGTAGTGGCTCCTGTAAATCATGAGAAGCCATGAATGCGAAACGGTCGAGATCTTTGTTCGCGGACTCCAGGCTTGCAATGTTTTCTAATAGCTGACGATTAAGCTGCTTAACTTTATCTTCGTTCGCTTTTCGTTCTTTAATTTCTATTTCTAAACTTTTATTAATCGCCACCAACCGTTGCTCTTGTGCCAGGAGCTGGCGATTTTTTTTATAAAGATCGATGAGGACCGAAACTTTAGCGCGGAGCACATCCGGGTTGATGGGTTTGTAAATGTAGTCTACAGCACCGGACTGGTAGCCGCGATAGATATTTTCATCACCAAAATTATTTGCCGTGATAAAAATAATGGGAATGTGTTTTAATTTTTCGCGTTCGTAGATTAACGAGGCTGTCTCGAACCCATTCAGGTTAGGCATCTTCACATCCATCAGAATTAGCGCGAAGTCATACTCCGTCAGTAAGATCTTCAGTGCCTGCCTTCCTGAATTCGCCTTCACGAATTTGTAACCATCCGGCTCGAAAATAGATTCGATCGAAAGTAAATTGTCTTCGCGGTCATCAACTAATAGGATTTTTGGCTGCATATAATAATTTTATTTACAGAACCAAAGTCTCATCAATGAGAGCAACTGGTCAATCTTCACGGGTTTAGTGATATAATCCGAAGCTCCTGCTTCAATACATTTTTGCCTGTCGCCTTTCATCGCTTTTGCCGTTACTGCAATGATCGGGAGAGTGCTGTTCTTGTGTTCACGCCTGATTTTTTGCGTTGTCTCATATCCATCCATCTCTGGCATCATGATGTCCATTAACACCATCTCGATCTTTGGATTGTCATTCAAAGTTTGTATAGCCTCCTTCCCGCTTTCTGCCGTCACCACATTAATGTTGAATCGTTCAAATACGGTTGTCAACGCAAACAAGTTACGTACGTCATCATCTACAACCAAAACAGTTTTGTTCGTCAGTATGTCTTCTTTGCTTCGAATGATCTCGATGATTTTGCGCTTCTCTGGCGGAAGATCATTATGTGGTCTATGCAAATGTGTAACAACTTCTTCCAGCAGGTGCTCAATGGAATTAACGCCCTTCATGAGAACTGAATTTGAATTGTTATTGATCTGCGATAGTTCCTGACGATTAAAATCCTTCGCGCTATACACAATTACCGGTGTTAACTTTTCTTTTGCTTTGCTAACTTTCTGAATCAGGTCAGGCCCTGATATATCCGGCAGTGTATAATCCAGAATAATACAATCAAATTCTTGCTTGGCCATTTCCTCCAATGCCCTTTCTCCAGTCTCGGCTATGCTTACCTCAACAGTATCTTCCTGAAGCATTTTCACAATCTGTGAAGAGTCAATCTCATTATCCTCTACAACCAGTACATGCTTTGTCACTTTCTGACTAAACTTTGCAATGTCATGGAATAATTCGTCAAGTGATTCAGTGTCGAGAGGCTTCAGCATAAAACTGCGCGCTCCGCGTTTCAATGCCAGCACTCTGTTTTCCTCTCCGGAAATAACATGAATTGGAATGTGGCGATAGTTCAAGTCATTGCGAAGCAGATCGATAACTTTCCAACCACTCGTATCCGGAAGTTTTACATCAAGCGTGATGGCGATAGGATGGAAGCGGTTAATGAAGTCAAATACTTCAAGGTAGTTAGTTGCCACAACCGCTTTTAATTTTTCCTTATGAGCACGTTCAATTATGATTTTACCAAATCTTAAATCATCTTCTACTACCAATACAACATGATCGCCGGGTTGTATTCCATTTCGATCATCTCCGGCCTCGTTGATTAATTCACTAACGATTTCCAGGTTTCGGTTTTCAATACCTTCATTCGTTATCCTTAGGTTTCCGAGAAGGCTGTTGATTTCCTGATCATCATTTTCCAGTTGAAGCTGCTGCTGGATCGCCTTGATATTTTCTGTCGTTTTTCTTGATGTCGAAATCGGCATGCTTTCGCTTGGCAGGAAGAGCGTAAATGTGCTTCCACGGCCAGGGGCGGAGTCGAGCTCGATTGTGCCGCCGAGTAGTTCGGCGAGACCACGAGAGATTGAGAGTCCAAGACCGGTTCCGCCATACTTACGACTTGTCGATCCTTCGGCTTGCTGGAATGCTTCGAAGATGATCATTTGCTTGTCTTGTGGAATTCCGATACCGGTGTCGGTAATTGAGAAGGCGATAACTTTCTTAGCATGATCAAGGTTAGGATTTGCTCTCCATGCGCCTTTCTTCGCTTCGAAGATTCTGAGACTCACTCCACCTTTTTCCGTAAACTTAAATGCATTTGAAAGAAGGTTCTTAAGAATCTGATTCAGACGTTGAATATCAGTTTCAATAGCAGGAGGGATTTCGGCTCCAGGTTGAATGCTGAAGCGGAGATTTCTTGCTTCAGATATTGGACGGAATGTAGT